>NZGN01000070.1:0-19448 GCA_002691045.1 Marinovum sp. | reverse complement strand
TGATAATTTAACCCAAGGCCCCATAACTTTCGCTTCTTCAGCACTCATAGAGGGCATATTGAGAGCATTTTCGACAGCACCTTCAAGAAGATAATTGGATATTTGCTCGGCTATTTGAAGTGCCACGTTCTCCTGCGCCTCGATGGTGGCTGCGCCTAAGTGGGGAGTACAGACGACATTTGGTAAATTAAATAGAGGATTACTATTTGCTGGCTCTTCCTTAAAAACGTCAAAAGCGGCCCCAGCAACGTGGCCACTTTTTAGAAAGTCAGCCAAGGCAATTTCGTCCACTAGTCCCCCCCTAGCACAATTAATAATTCGAACACCTTTTTTTGTTTTTTTCAAATTCTCGCGGTTCAAAATATTTTTGGTCACATCTGTAAGCGGAACATGTAATGTTATGAAGTCAGCTTTTGGCAGTAAATCTTCAAGCTCTTCTGTTTTTTCAACACCCATTTCGAGGGCTTTTTCTTTGGACAAAAAAGGGTCATATGCCAATACTTTCATTTTTAAACTGCGTGCGCGTTCGCAAACAATTCCTCCTATGTTTCCTGCTCCGATCACACCTAATGTTTTGCCCGTCAGTTCGACGCCCATAAATTTTGACTTTTCCCATTTTCCGGCATGAGTTGATGCGCTTGCTTGGGGAATTTGTCTAGCAACTGCGAACATCATGGCAATCGCATGTTCGGCAGTAGTTATCATATTTCCAAAAGGAGTATTCATAACGACAATACCCTTTTTTGATGCCGCTTCTTTATCAATGTTATCTGTTCCTATCCCAGCCCGACCTATCACTTTCAGTTTATGGGCATTCTTCAAAATATTGGGCGTTACCTTTGTTGCAGATCGGATTGCCAAGCCGTCATAATTTCCAATTGCTTTAGCCAAGGCTTCTTTGTCTTTTCCTAAGTCCGGCATAAAATCTACTTCGATTCCGTGATCGATAAATATTTGCACTGCCGTCTCGCTTAACTTGTCTGATACTAATACTTTAGGTGCCATTGAATGGGCCTCTCTTACTAAATTAAAATTTAAATTTTCTGAATAGTTGCAATATAGAATTTAAAAGCTGGCCTGAATTTCTTCGTGAAAAGCCCAATCTAACCACGGTAGCATTTTTTCTATATCTGAAGTTTCTACCGTGCTTCCGCACCAAATTCTGAGACCTGGTGGAGCATCTCTATAGGCTCCAATGTCAAAAGCCACATTTTCATTTTCAAGACGCTGAGCGACTTTCTTTGCAAATGTGTGACCATCATCAATTCTTTTATCTTTGAATTTCAGACAGACAGAGGTGGTAGATCTCGTATTAGGATCTACGGCTAGATTTTCTATCCATCCCCGGCTATCACAAAACTCCCAAATGGCTTTGGCATTTCTTTTTGCCCTATTTATAAGTTCATTTTTTCCACCAATGGTTTTTGCCCAATTGAGTGAAAGAAGATAATCCTCTACGGCAAGCATGGATGGTGTATTAATAGTTGCACCTTCAAAAATACCTTCGATAAGTTTTCCATTTTTTGTAAGTCGAAAAATTTTTGGAATTGGCCAAGTGGGGGTATAATTCTCCAATCTCTCTGCCGCTCTGGGAGAAAGGATTAGCATGCCATGTGCAGCTTCTCCACCTAGGACTTTCTGCCAGCTAAAAGTTGTTACATCCAATTTTTCCCAAGGTAAATCCATAGCAAAAGCAGCTGAGGTTGCATCGCAAATGGTAAGACCCAACCGATCGCTTGGTATTGCATTCCCATCTTTGAGACAAACGCCTGAAGTAGTACCATTCCAGGTAAATACAATATCAGTGTCATAATCTAGATTTTTCATATTGACGACGTCACCATAGTCAGCACTAAAGACCCTTGCATTTAACCTGAGCTGTTTAATGACATCGTTGACCCATCCTGCCCCAAAACTCTCCCATGCTACCATTGTTACAGCTCTGGCCCCTAGCATAGACCACATCGCCATCTCGACAGCACCTGTGTCTGAAGCTGGCACTATGGCAATTCTATAATCACTTGGAATTTCGAGAATTTTTCTTGTTTCTTCGATTGCCAATTTCAACTTGGTTTTGCCAACAGCAGCACGGTGTGATCTTCCAAGTGGTGCGCCTGCAAGTTTTTTTAATTCAAAAGTGGGGTTTTTGGCACATGGGCCTGAAGAAAAACACGCGTTCTCCGGCCGCGTAACCGGTTTTTTAATATCCATCTCTGTTACCCTTTCAGATATTCGCCTCTCGTTGGGGAGAGGTGTCCCACGTATCGCACTAATTGATAATCCAGCCTTTAACAACAGTAAAAAGCCAGTTATAGGCGGTGATATAAAAAAGCTTTGCTCTTTTGTTTTATGAAAGTTTAATAATGTATGCAGTTACACTAATTGCACCCCCAAATTCTGGTCTATTGAAATCAAAACTAGTTAAAAGTCTTTGTGAGGCCTGGAAAGGTAAAGACTATGTTTATCTGGCCAGTGATGAAGCTGCTGAATTTTTTGTTCCTAAGATACCTGGGGATCGTTGGGCTATGTGGTCAAAATTTCAACAACTAAAAATTGATTTGGTGATCCAGGAAAGTAAAATGCGTAAAAAATCTATTTTGCTGGCAGATATGGATAGCACCATAATTGAACAGGAATGCATAGATGAGCTCGCCAGTGAAATTGGAATTGGAGAACGGGTCAAGCTAATTACTGCGGAAGCGATGAATGGTAAATTGGACTTCGAAGAAGCTTTAATTGAAAGAGTCTCATTGTTGCATGGATTGCCGATGAAAATCATTGATAAAGTGTTAAAGGAAAGAATAACTTTGATGTCTGGAGCATCTGTTCTTTTAGCGACGATGAAGGCTCATGGTTGTTACACTGCTCTTGTTTCTGGTGGGTTTACCATGTTTACAGAGAAAATAGCAGCTAGTTTAGGTTTTGATGAAAATCATGCAAATGTATTGATAAAAAACAAAGGTAAGCTAACAGGCAAGGTGCAAAAGCCAATATTAGGGAAATTGGCCAAAGTTAAACAATTAGAAAGTATTGCAAGAAAATTAAACCTAAATGAAAAGCAGGTGCTAGCTGTTGGCGATGGTGCTAACGATTTAGGTATGCTGCATAGAGCAGGTTCAGGCGTAGCCCTTCATGCTAAACCCTCTGTTGCAGAGCAATGTGATATTCGTATTAACTTTGGTGATTTAACATCACTACTATTTATTCAAGGATATACTAAAGAGGATTTTGTATTTAATCCTCCATCGGACCACCAGCCTCAGCCCAGTCACTAACTCCACCAAGGTTAACGACATCTTCAAAACCCATGTCTTTCATTGTTTTTGCTGTGAGAGCGGCTTGACCTCCCACGGCACAAATAATGCCAATCTGAGCGTCTTTTTTTAACGCACCGTTATGCATTGGATGAGTGTCGTCTGCAACGAATTCTATTAGCCCTCGAGGAATTCGTAAAGCGCCCTGCACAGTACCTGTTTCTGGGAATGCCGAGGAGTCTCTTACATCTACAACTACTAAATTGCCTTTATTGTATCTCTCGATTCCTTCATTCGGTGAAATTCTTTCAACGACAGAATTTGCTTCCGTTAAATAATCTTTTGCTGTTTTCATGGTGCTTCCTTTTAAAGAAATAACTTTTATCTGGATGGTATAGTCGTGAAGAGAGTTAATTACAATTTATAAGAAATTGAAAAGCATGCCAAAATATTGATTGAATTTTACAAAATTTACACCACATTCCACTTGTGTCAGTAATAAAAGTTTCAGAATGAGTTATAAAAAGAGCCATGAGGCAATAGAACTTTTAAGCCCAGAAGAATATTGGGTTACTCAGGAAAATGGTACGGAAAGACCAGGCACCGGCAAACTTCTTTATAATAAAGAACCGGGTATTTATGTTGATATCGTTTCTGGTGAACCCCTTTTCCTTTCTGATGATAAGTATGAGAGTGGGTGTGGATGGCCTAGTTTTACCAAACCTGTTGAAGAAACTTTTATCACAGAAATTTCTGATACGTCACATGGTATGGTCAGAACAGAAGTACGATCAGTTAATGGAGACAGTCATTTAGGGCATGTTTTTCCAGATGGTCCAAGGGACCGTGGAGGACTTAGATACTGTATTAATTCAGCAAGCCTTCGCTTTGTACATATGGATGATATGGAGGCGGAGGGTTATGGTAAATATGTGAATTTAATAGGAGAGTAAAATGGAAACGGCAATTTTGGCAGGTGGTTGTTTTTGGGGAATGGAAGATTTGATAAGAAAAATACCTGGCGTTCAAAAAACTCGTGTCGGATATACGGGCGGCCATTTTAAAAATCCAACCTATAAAGATGTATGCACTGAGACTACTGGTCATGCGGAGGCACTTGAAATTGTTTTTGATCCGTCGATACTACCATATTCTCGTTTGCTCCAATACTTTTTCCAAATTCACGATCCCACAACAATTGATAGGCAGGGAAATGATATTGGAGATAGTTATCGATCTCATATTTTTACGACTTCGAAAAAACAACGGGAAGAAGCTCTAATAACTATTTCTAATATTGAAGCATCGAAAAAATGGCCTGGCAAAATTGTAACAAAAGTGAGCCCAGCTGAGGAATTCTGGGAAGCTGAGGATTATCATCAGGATTACTTAGTTAAAAACCCAAATGGCTATACCTGCCATTTTCCAAGGGCAGATTGGGTTATCTGAGTTTATAATAACTTAATAGCCTGCTAGAATTTACTGATAGTTTTTTTAACTTCGGTTATGGCATCTTCAAGAATATCAAACATAGTATCCAGTTCATCGCGAGTTATTATGAGTGGCGGAGAAAATACACACATGTTTATTATTGGCCTAACCAAAAGGCCGCGTTTTTCGCAAGCTTCATCCATCAACTGCCCAAATTCTGTATCAATTTTAAGGCGAGCTTCCTCGGATGAACTCCGTGAACCCAAGCCCTCTAAGCATCCGAGCAGCCCCACTCCACGTGCATCTCCAATTATTTCGTATCTTTCTCCGATAGCTTTTAATCTGCTCTGAAAATGCAGTGATATTTCCCGGACATGGTCTAGGATATTTTCTCTTGAAATTATATTGATATTAGTGAGGGCAGCTTTGGCGGCAACGGGATGACATGAATAGGTATAGCCGTTAGTAAACGGTTGGGAACCTTCAGTGTTTTTTATATCATCAATTAGTTTGTCGGATATTATTGCAGCACCCATTGGAAAATAACCTGAGGTTAATCCTTTCGCACATGTAATGATATCTGGCTGAATATTAAAAACTTCTTTTGATGCAAACCAATGACCTAAACGTCCAAAACCTGTTACGGTTTCATCTGAAATATAAACAATGTCATATTTTTTGCATAGCTCGAGAGAACGTTGATGATAGCCGGCTGGGGGAACAATCACTCCCCCTGAGGCTAGTATCGGCTCAGCAATAAAGCATCCGATTTGATCAGCTCCAACGGACAAAATAGTTTCTTCCATTTCACTTATTTTAAGATCACACCATTTGTCTTCTGAAATGCCTGTAGGTCGTAAATACGGATTAATATTAGGCAGCATAATAGCAAGATCATGATGAGTATCCATAAAACTTCGATCATGCTCGCGTCCTGTTCCCGATACTGTTGCTGCCAAATAAGAGGATCCGTGATACCCTTTTTCCCTACATAGTATTTTCTTTTTGTTGGGTCTTCCTAAAACGTTGTTTCGGTATTGAACAAACCTTAAAGCTGTATCGACTGCATCAGACCCACCATTTGAAAAAAAGATTCGATTTAAGTCTCCGGGTGTTTTTTCAGCTATAACTTTTGCTAACATGGCAGCTGGTTCATTGGTGGTAAACCAAGGGCTTGAATACGTCATATTCATAATTTGCCCTGAAATTGCATCAGCCATTTCTTTGCGTCCGTAGCCTATATTTACGCACCACATACCGCCTGGGCCATCGATTAACTTATTTCCATATCCATCATAGAGATAAACCCCCTTTGCTTTTGCAACCTGAGTCATATTCAAGCTATTTTCAGAGAACTCACTCCAAGGATGAATTAGATGTTTTTGGTCCCAGTATTGTACCTGCTCTGGAGTAACCGTGTCGTTTTTACCATCAAAACTCTGCAAAACCATATCTCAATTCTTTGTTGTTTTATGAATTTTTATAATTACAGTCGGTTAAAATCCTGTCAATGCTCGATAAAAAGCTCTGAGAGACATCACTAATAAAAGTTTATGAGGCAACCTTATGAATTTATTACCAAATAAATTTCCGACCAAAGAATTGCAAACCCTTGATGCAGCTCATCATATGCATCCATTTACCGCACAGGCGGAATTAGGGGAAAAGGGTGCTCGCATCATAACACGAGCAAATGGTGTTTTTGTCTACGACTCAGAGGGTGAGGAGATATTAGATGCAATGGCCGGTCTTTGGTGCGTTAACATAGGCTATGGGCGTCATGAACTTGCCGAAGTGGCTGCGCGACAAATGAAAGAGTTGTCATATTATAATACTTTTTTTCAAACCACTCATATACCAGCTATTGAGTTAGCAGCAAAGTTGGCTGAATTAGCTCCATATAACTTAAATCATGTTTTTTTTGCAAGCTCAGGATCAGAGGCAAATGATACAAATATTAGGTTAGTTCGACATTTTTGGGCCTTAAAAGGTAAGCCAAATAAGTCAATTATTATAAGTCGAAAAAATGCCTATCATGGTTCAAGTGTTGGGTCTGGCTCATTAGGTGGAATGACTGCAATGCATGATCAAGGTGGCATGCCTATACCCGATATACACCATATCAATCAGCCCAATTGGTGGTCAGAAGGTGGAGATATGACCCAAGAAGACTTTGGTTTGGCATGTGCCCAAGAATTAGAAGAAAAAATCAAATCGTTGGGTGCAGATCGCGTAGCGGCTTTCATAGCTGAGCCCGTTCAAGGAGCCGGAGGTGTTATTGTCGCTCCAGACACATATTGGCCTGAGGTGCAAAGAATATGTGATCACTACGGAATACTTTTAATTGCAGATGAAGTTATCTGTGGATTTGGCCGAACGGGTAGCTGGTTTGGCAGTCAAACCTTGAGTATAAAGCCTGATATTATGACCATAGCAAAAGGTTTAAGTAGTGGGTACCAACCTATTGGTGGTTCAATAGTATCTGATGAAATTGAAAGTATAATTGCCAAAGACGAATTTAATCACGGCTATACTTATTCAAGTCACCCCGTGGCAGCAGCTGTGGCTCTTGAAAATTTACGCATTATTGAAGATGAAAATATAATTGGCCATGTTAAAAATGATGTTGGGCCATACCTTAAAAAAGCATGGGAAGGATTGTGTAATCATCCTTTAGTTGGCGAAGCAAATATAGTAGGCATGATGGGCTCAATAGCACTAACACCAAATAAGGACACGCGGGCTCCATTTAAATCAGAAGCAGGTACAGTAGGATATATTTGTCGTGAAAGATGTTTTGCTAATAACCTTATTATGAGGCATGTAGGTGACCGTATGATTATATCGCCTCCATTAATTATTACTAAAGCTGAAGTTGATATTTTAATTCAACGAGCCAATAGGGCTTTAGATGAGGCAATGGAAAAAATAATTCAAAAAGGTTTAATGTCTTAATTTTATCTTTAAAAAATTTAGACAAATCACTGGTACAATTTGATGGACATCTCTGCACTAATAACACATGAAGATTGTTTAAAACATTTGACACCTAAAGGTCACCCAGAGCAAGTTGCTAGGCTGGAATATATTTTAGATGCATTGAAAGAGATAAATTTGTTACGTGTAAGTGCGCCCATGGCGGCGGACGACGACATACTTAGGATCCACCCTCTTGAATACATTAGCTATTTAAAAGGCTCTCTGCCTCATACAGGATATAAGTCATTGGATGGAGATACCCACATTTCTTCTGGCTCTTTAACAGCAGCATATCGCGCTGCGGGCGGTGTATTGAGGGCTATAGACGTAGTTTTGTCTGGAGAAGCCAAAAATGCATTCGTTGCAGTGAGGCCTCCCGGTCATCATGCTGAAACTCAAACAGCTATGGGATTTTGTTTGTTTGGTAATGTCGCCCTAGGAGTGAAGCATTCACTTGATTTCCATGGATTAAAGCGAGTTGCTGTTATTGATTTTGATGTTCATCATGGGAACGGCACCCAAGAGCTTTTATGGGATGAAAGCCGATGCCTAACATTTACATCACAGCAAATGCCTTTGTGGCCAGGTACGGGATCCAAGGAAGAACAAGGAAATTTTAACAATATTGTTAACATACCCTTACCGCCCGGAAGCTCTGGGGCACTTATGCGTGAAAAATATGAAATGTTAGTTTTCCCAGCACTTCATGAATTTAAGCCAGAACTAATTTTGATCTCTGCTGGTTTCGACGCACATGAAGCTGATCCTCTTGCAGAATTAAATTGGTCAACAGAAGATTTTTCTTGGTTAACAGAAAGGATTTGTGAAATTGCATCAGATTGCTGTGATGGACGTCTGGTATCTACATTAGAGGGTGGTTATGATTTAGAAGCTTTGGCAGAATCCGTCAAAGCCCATGTTATTAAATTATGTGAGGCCTGATATGAATGATATACCTATTTCTGAAATGAATTTTGAGCAGGCGATGAGTGAACTTGAAAGAATCGTTACACAGCTAGAGAGAGGAGATGTTCCTCTTGAGGATAGTATCGCCCTCTATGAACGGGGCGCAGAACTAAAGAAAAGATGTGAGGCTAAGTTAAAAGAAGCAGAGCAAAAGGTTGCAGCTATTACTTTAGATGAAGAAGGATCAGTAACTGGAACAAAACCTCTAGAAGGCCTTTGATGTTTAAAGATCGTTTAGAGTTTTCTGCAAGGATTGTAGAAAAAACATTGGTTAATTATCTTCAAAAGTTCGATAAAATTGAGATCGTTGATGCGATGCTTTATTCTCTAACAGGCGGTAAAAAATTAAGGGCATTTTTTGTAATGGAAAGTGCTGCACTTTTTGAAATTGATCCAAATTTAGCTAAATGGCCGGCTTCGGGCATTGAAGCTATGCATACTTACTCTTTGGTCCATGATGATTTGCCAGATATGGATAATGATGATCTACGGCGCGGACGTCCAACGGTTCACAAAAAATGGGATACAGCGACTGCTGTTTTGGTTGGAGATGCTCTTCAAGCGTTAGCCTACGAACTGACACTTAATAGTGATGTCCCTAACTCTAGCAGGTTAGCTTCCAATTTGGCCATAGCAGCTGGTGCAAAAGGTATGGTAATGGGGCAAGCCTTAGATATCGCAGCCGAAAATTCAGATACGGCACTAAGTCTGAACGATATTATAAAGTTGCAACAAGGTAAAACGGGCGCACTTATTTTATGGGCCGCCACTGCAGGTGCCCAAATGGCGAGCGAAGATGTAAAGCCGCTGGAAAATTATGCAAATGCTGTAGGTTTGGCGTTCCAAATAGCTGATGATTTATTGGATACGACGGGTGATCAATTAAAAGCGGGTAAAAAATTAATGAAGGATGCGTCGGCAAATAAGGCTACTTTTGTTTCGTTATTGGGCGTTGATGGTGCTCAAAGAAAAGCTCGGGATTTGATTAGTGATGCATGTGATTCAATTTCAATTTATGGAGCGCGATCAGATGCCTTGAAACAGGCGGCTGAATTCGTTATTTCGCGGGATTATTAGTTTGAAAGAGAGAAATGCCTGATAATTCTTCTACTCCACTACTTGATAATATTAGTTCCCCTCAGGATCTAAAACTATTGTCTGATGATCAGCTTTTTCAAGTTGCTAGAGAGCTGCGACAGGAAACTATATCAGCTGTTTCAGAAACTGGAGGACATTTAGGAGCCGGTCTTGGTGTTGTTGAGCTAACAGTAGCTTTGCATGCTATTTTTGATGCGCCTAAAGATAAGATAATATGGGATGTTTCTCACCAAAGTTATCCACATAAAATTTTAACTGGAAGACGAAACCGCATTCGTACACTTCGACAAAAAGATGGCCTAAGCGGTTTTACGAAAAGGGCTGAAAGTGAATATGATCCATTCGGCGCTGCTCATTCATCGACTTCAATTTCCGCTGCCTTGGGTTTCGCAACAGCTAGAGACTTAGGTGGTTCTTGTGAAATTGGTTTGGGTGAAACTATCGCAGTGATTGGAGATGGTTCAATGAGCGCAGGAATGGCTTATGAAGCTATGAATAATGCTGGTCATTTAAAAAAACGTCTGATCGTCGTCTTGAATGATAACGAAATGTCCATTGCGCCTCCTGTTGGTGCTTTGTCTTCTTACCTGTCCCAACTATATTCGGAAGAACCTTTCCAAGATTTTCGGCAGATAGCTAAAGGCGCTATTGGCTTTTTGCCAGAGCCTTTTAAAGAAGGGGCAAAAAGAGCCAAACGTTTATTAAAATCTATGGCTGTGGGAAATACGATCTTTGAGGCTTTAGGGTTTTCATACCTTGGACCCATTGATGGGCATGACTTAAATCAGTTATTACCTATATTTCGGACTGTTCAAAAAAGATTAGATGGTCCCATTTTATTGCACGTGGTGACCAAAAAAGGAAAAGGGTATGTGCCAGCTGAAAAGGCAAAGGATAAAGGTCATGCCACAGGAAAATTTGATGTTTTAACTGGGAAACAAACAGCAAAAAAGTCTAATGCCCCTACTTTTACGAAGGTTTTCGCTGATAGTTTATTAAAACATGCTGCTCATGATACTAAGATATGCGCGGTAACAGCTGCAATGCCAGATGGAACAGGATTGAGTTTGTTTTCCGAGCGATATCCGAGTAGATGTTTTGACGTTGGTATAGCTGAGCAACATGGTGTTACATTTTCAGCAGCGTTGGCTGCTGGTGGTATGAAGCCTTTTTGTGCAATGTATTCAACGTTTTTGCAAAGAGGTTATGATCAAGTTGTTCACGATGTTGCTTTGCAAAATTTGCCAGTGAGATTTGCAATAGATCGCGCTGGATTGGTTGGTGCAGATGGCCCAACACATGCTGGTAGTTTCGACATAGCTTTTATGGCTAATTTGCCAAACATGGTTGTGATGGCGGCCTCCGATGAGGCGGAGTTGGTCCATATGGTTGCAACTGCAGTTGAATACAGCGAGGGACCAATAGCATTTCGCTACCCCAGGGGAAATGGAGTAGGATGTGATTTGCCTTCAATCGGAAAACCAATTGAAATTGGGAAAGGTCGTGTCGTTACGGCTGGAAATACTGTTTCTTTGCTTTCTTTTGGCACAAGGCTTACTGAAGTATTGAAGGCTTCAGAGACTTTAAACCTAAAAGGTATTTCGCCAACGATTATTGATGCAAGATTTGCCAAGCCTCTCGATGAAAAATTGATTATTGATTTAGTGGAAAATCATGAAGCTATTATAACGATTGAAGAAGGTTCAATTGGTGGTTTTGGCAGCCATGTTCAACAGTTTTTATTTGAACAAGGTGTTTTTGATAAAGGGTTTAAGTTCAGGTCGATGGTTTTGCCAGACGTTTTTATAGATCAGTCAAGTCCAGAAGACATGTACCATCAAGCTGGCCTAAATGCTTCCCATATAGAAGATATGGTGCTTTCATTACTTAGCTTAGAAACTTTAAAGAAGGTAAATATTTAGAGATTATTCTTCAATTTCTTTTAATAGGTTCTTTAAACCTGCTTTGAAGTTTGGATACATTAATTTAATACCCAGTTCAGTTTTAATTAATTGATTAGATACTCGTTTGTTTTCTTCGTAAAAACTCTTAGCCATTTCTGACAGGTTGGCATCCTCAAAACGAATTGTTGGTGGTTCATTTACATTCAAAAGTTTTGCTGCGTAGGAAATTATATCTTGTGGTGGTGCTGGGCTATCATCGCAAAGATTATAAATAGAGTGCGGCTTTGGTCGTGAAATTGAGGCGAGAAGTGTTTGGATAATATCTTGAACGTGTATTCTATTAAATACCTGCCCAGGCTTGATAATCTTTGCCGCTTTCCCTTGTAAAACTTTTTGAAGTGGGTTTCTGGTTGGACCGTAAATGCCACCCAGTCTAAATATGTGAATAGGCAAACTCTTTTCCCTGAGCCATTTATTTTCGGCCATTACTCGAGCTGCTCCACGGTTAGTTGAAGGTTTAATTGGCGAACTTTCGTCCACCCATTCACCCTTTGTGTCGCCATAAACACCAATTGTAGAAAGATATCCCGCCCATTTAATTTGACTGGAGTTATCTTTTATATCTTCTCCATAAATTTGCATAACTGGATCATCATTATTTTTTGGTGAGACCGAGCTCAGTAATATTTGAGTATCTTTAATTATAGATCTTAATTCATTGCTTCCCCACAAAATTGGAATAGCTCCAGAATTTTCAATATCAGAAAAATTTTCTTTTGACCTGGTCGTCCCAAATACTTTCCATCCTCTATTGACAAGATAAGGGGTTAAGGCTCGGGCAGTGTATCCATGACCAAAAGATAAAAGCGTTAGATCCATTCCCTTTTCTCTCTCAATAGACAATTATGACTTATTGAATGCATTATTAATACAATATAAATTTAAAAACATGTGTATTTTTATGGAAGCCGATATGAGTTGTTAAAAGTTTTAACTATTACTTTCATGAGTAACTTTAATTTTATGAGATAGGCTCAAAAGCTGACTTTAGTAAAAGGATCAAAAATGCGAGATATTGTTATTTTAGATGGAGCCAGAACTCCAATTGGAACATTTGGAGGTTCTTTGGCAAATACTACACCTATAGATTTGGCTGCCTCGGTAACTAAGGCCGCGATAGAACGTTCGGGTGTAGAGCCGTCTCAGATTGGGCATGTAGCTTTTGGCCATGTAATAAATACAGAACCACGTGATATGTATTTAAGTCGTGTTGCTGCATTGGATGCTGGTATATCTGAGGAAACACCTGCAATGAATGTAAATCGCTTATGTGGTTCAGGCGTTCAGGCTATTGTCTCGGTTATACAGTCTATTGCTCTAGGTGATGCAGAATTTGGGATCGCCGGTGGTTCTGAAAATATGAGCCGTTCTCCGTACTCTGTTCAGGGTCAGCGATGGGGAGCCAAAATGGGGGATGTTAAGACATTAGATATGATGCTTGGAGCGTTAAATTGTCCCTTTGGAACAGGACATATGGGAGTAACAGCAGAGAACGTTGCGCGCGAAAATAATATATCTCGTCTTGACCAAGATGAATTTGCCCTTGAGAGCCAAAAAAGAGCTGCCCTGGCTCAATCAAATAACCTGTTTGATAATCAAATTATTCCAATAGAAATTAAGGTAAAAAGGGATTTTGTCTCTTTTGAAAAAGATGAGCACCCTAAAACAACAACTCTAGAAGATTTGGCATCTTTGCGTCCAGTATTCGAAAAAGATGGAACGGTGACGGCAGGTAATGCTTCTGGAATAAATGACGGTGCTGCAGCGATTGTTCTATCATCGGCAGATGCGGTTGAAAAACATGGTTTAAAACCAAAGGCTAGAATTTTGGGCTATGGACATGCTGGAGTTAGGCCTGAGGTCATGGGAGTTGGACCAATCCCAGCAGTACAAAATCTATTGAAAAATACTGATCTATCGATATCTGATTTTGATGTCATTGAAAGTAATGAAGCATTTGCTGCTCAGGCGATTGCGGTAAACCGTGGCCTCGATTTAGACCCAAAAGTTGTGAACCCAAATGGAGGAGCGATTGCCTTGGGTCACCCAGTTGGTGCAACTGGCGCAATAATTACCTTAAAGGCTTTATACCAGCTGGAAATTATCAATGGGAAGCGAGCTTTGATTACAATGTGTATTGGAGGAGGTCAGGGAATTGCTTTGGCCATTGAAAGGATTTAATTTCAAAAATTTAGCCTCAGCTTTTCATTTGTTCCCAGAATGATTTGACTGAAGAAAAAAAGCTGTTTGTTTCCGGATTGTTATCTTCAGAAAGTTCCTCAAACTCTTTTAAAAGGTCTTTTTGGTGCGCAGTCAAGTTAACAGGAGTTTCAACTGCAAGCTCGATAAACATATCACCATATTGAGAAGATTTAATCGCAGGCATACCTTTGGAGCGTAATCTCATTTGCCTTCCAGATTGGCTTCCAGCTGGCACTTTTACTCTGCTTCGGCCACGATCCATAGTGGGAACTTCTATATCTCCACCAAGGGCTGCACGCGCCATTGAAACAGGAACACGGCAAAATAGATTATGGCCATCTCGTTCAAAAATTTTGTGTTGTGCTACCTCTATAAAAATGTACAGGTCCCCTTGCGCCCCGCCACGGACACCAACCTCTCCCTCTCCGGAGAGCCTTATTCTGGTTCCTGTTTCTACACCTGCAGGAATATTGACGGATAATGCCCTATCTTTTTTTGTTCTTCCTTGCCCGCCACATGACTTACAAGGATTTTTTATGACTTGGCCTAGGCCAGAGCATGCAGGACAAGAACGCTCAACTGTAAAAAAACCCTGAGAGGCACGCACTTTACCCATACCTGCACATGTTGAACAGGTTGTAGGTTCAGTCCCACTTTCTGCCCCCGATCCGTTGCAGGGAGTACAGTGAACTGTAGAGGGAACATTTATTGTTTTTTGCAAACCCGAGTATGCTTCTTCTAATGTCACTCTTAGGTTATAGCGGAGATCAGAACCTCTTGAGGAGCGATTTTGGCCGCTCCTTCCTCCCATCATATCTCCAAAAAGGTCGTCAAAAACATCGGAAAAGGCACTGGAAAAATCGCTGCCGCCAAAACCTCTGGCTCCTCCGCCTCCCATACCACCTTCAAAAGCAGCGTGGCCATATCTATCGTAAGCTGCTTTTTTTTCTTCATCTTTCAGAATATCGTATGCTTCATTTGCTTCCTTGAATTGAGCTTCGGCATTCGGATTGTCTGAGTTTCGATCGGGATGGAGTTCTTTCGCTTTGGTTCGAAATGCTTTTTTTATTTCTTCCTGAGAGGCGGCTTTATTTATGCCTAACACTTCATAGTAATCGCGTTTTGACATAATAATGGTCCTTCTTAAAAAATAATGGCCAACCTGTAAAATACAGGTTGGCTGATTTTCTTAAAATCTAATTAGTTTTTCTCGTCACCTAGATCTTCAAAATCAGCGTCAAGAATATCATCATCTGCGTTTGCAGCAGCGTTATCACTTGCATCAAAAGGAGCAGTGTCGTCCTCATTTTCTTGATTTGCTTTGTAAATCGCTTCGCCTAATTTCATGGCAGCATCTGTCACGTTCTGGATGCCTGATTTAATTTTTCCAGCGTTGTCAGTTTCAAGGTCATCCTTCAGAGCTGAAATAGCTAATTCAATGGCTTCTATAGTCGTAGGATCAACTTTATCTGAATGATCCTCCATTGATTTTTCAGTTGAATGTATGAGGCTTTCTGCTTGGTTTTTAGCTTCTATAAGTTCACGCCGTTCCTTATCTGCCTCTGCATTATCTTCTGCATCTTTCACCATTTGCTCTATATCTTCATCAGAAAGGCCGCCTGAAGCTTGGATAGTAATTTTTTGTTCTTTTCCAGTGCCTTTGTCTTTTGCAGAAACTGATACAATTCCATTTGCATCAATATCAAAAGTAACTTCGATTTGGGGCATTCCTCGAGGGGCTGGTGGAATTTCCTCTAAATTAAATTGCCCAAGTATCTTGTTATCAGCAGCAAGTTCTCGTTCACCCTGAAAAACCCTTATTGTCACAGCGTTTTGGTTATCTTCGGCAGTTGAAAAAACTTGTGATTTTTTTGTTGGAATAGTTGTGTTTCTCTCGATTAAACGTGTGAAAACCCCACCTAGCGTTTCAATGCCCAATGACAGTGGAGTTACATCAAGTAGTACAACGTCTTTAACATCACCTTGTAGAACTCCAGCTTGGATTGCTGCGCCCATTGCAACTACCTCGTCCGGATTAACACCTTTATGTGGCTCTTTTCCAAAGAATTTTGTCACTTCTTCTATGACTTTTGGCATCCTTGTCATACCGCCAACTAATACGATTTCATCTATATCATCTGTAGATAGGCCTGCGTCTTTAAGAGCTGCTTGGCAAGGCTTTATTGATGCTTTTATCAAGTCGCCCACCAGTGACTCAAGTTTAGCACGAGTTAGTTTCATAACCATATGCAGGGGTTGCCCTGTTTTCCCATCCATTGAAATGAACGGTTGGTTTATTTCTGTTTGATTAGCCGATGATAATTCTATCTTTGCCTTTTCTGCTGCTTCTTTTAAACGTTGCAAGGCCATTTTATCAGCAGTCAAATCAACACTGTTTTCCTTTTTGAATTCATCGGCCAGATAGTTAACAATCCTCATGTCAAAATCTTCGCCGCCTAAAAATGTATCACCATTTGTTGATTTTACTTCAAATAGGCCATCATCAATTTCTAAGATAGTTACGTCGAATGTACCACCACCTAAATCATAAACGGCTATAGTTTTAGTTTCTTTTTTATCTAAGCCATAAGCCAGTGCAGCGGCGGTTGGTTCATTTATGATTCTTAAAACATCTAAGCCAGCAATTTTACCGGCATCTTTTGTTGCTTGCCGTTGGGCGTCATTGAAATAAGCGGGTACAGTTATTACGGCTTCTGTGACATCTTCGCCGAGGTAGCCTTCAGCTGTTTCCTTCATTTTTTGTAAGGTGAAAGCTGCAATTTGTGAAGGGCTGTATTTTTCGTCTTTTGCTTCAACCCAAGCGTCTCCATTTCCGCCGTCTACAACAGAAAATGGAAGATTTTTTTTATCTTTCGCTAAGTCAGAGTCATCTATTCTTCGGCCAATTAAGCGCTTAACTCCGAAAACAGTATTGCTCGGATTAGTTACAGCTTGCCTCTTTGCTGGTTGGCCAACTAATCGTTCATCGTCAGTAAATGCAACAATTGAAGGTGTAGTTCGAGCACCCTCGGCATTTTCAATAACCCTAGGTTGGGATCCGTCCATTATAGCTACACAGCTATTTGTGGTGCCCAAATCGATACCAATAACCTTACCCATATTTTTATTCCTTTTGCTTACACGCTCATAATTAAACGGCATACCGCATCCTTTTATCTCATTTTGTAAAGAGTATTGCGGACCGTAGACTCTGACAGGCGGTATATAGGGAGGCTTAGGGATACCTGCAAGCGTACAGCGTAAAATTTTTTTATAAAATTTAACAAAAATGACTAAAGTCAGGTAAAATTTAATCTTATTGCTAGCATATTCATACAAATTACTATCAACGTCATAGTTGAAAAACCCAGGAAGCCGGTTAGCCTAACATGGACTATATTAAACTTTGTAAAATTTTTAGATCTTTAGCACTCAAAAGTGGCGATGCCATCATGGATGTCTATAACAGTGAAAAGTTCGAGGTTTCGGTGAAATCTGATAATAGCCCTATCACTTTAGCGGACAAAAAAGCAGATGAGATTATAACAAAAGGTCTTCGAAAATATTTTCCTAACGTGCCTGTTATAACTGAAGAGCAAGACATTTCCCATGATGTGCATGCCCCACTTTTTTTCATAGTAGATCCTCTGGATGGAACCAAAGAATTTATCAACCGTAGAGGTGATTTTACGGTTAATATAGCCTTAGTGGATCAAGGAGCTCCTGTAAGAGGTATTGTATACGCACCAGCACGCAAAAGATTATTTTATACAGACTCAACAGGTATAGCTATAGAGGAAAAAGGTGCTTTTGATATTTCAAAAATGGGTTTGGTTAAAAAAATTCAAACAGCTTTGCCGGACAATAAGGCCCTGAAAGTGGTGGCGTCTAAGTCTCACCGTGACCAAAAAACGAACGAATATATATCTGAATATCAATATAGTGACTTAGTAAGCGCAGGATCGTCTTTGAAGTTTTGTTTAATCGCTGCAGGTGAAGCAGATCTCTACCCCCGCCTAGGCCCAACTATGGAGTGGGATACGGCAGCAGGACATGCAATTTTATCTGGAGCTGGAGGCTATGTGATTAAAATAGAAGATAAAGAGCCTTTGAGGTATGGAAAACCCGGTTACAAAAACCCATTTTTTGTAGCAGCATCTAAAAATGTAATTTTGAAATAGCTATTTAGAACTGAGCCAGCAGATTCTGTATGACTACCGTAACGTTTGTGACTGCCTTCTAAGCAGCTTGAACACTGGTTGGCTCAGTTAGAATTGTATGTAGGGTAGTTGGGTCGGGGTTAGAGCGTAGTTTAGATACAATAGATTGTTCGCGAAGCGTTCTAGAAACTAACGCCAAAGCTTTTAAGTGTTCTACTCCCGCTGATTTGGGAGCAAAGAGGCTAAAAATAATATCCACAGGCTGCTTATCTATAGCTTCAAATTCAATGGGGTTTTCTAAAAGAACAAAGGCTCCAACTACTCGGTCTAACTCCTCTAATCTGGCATGAGGTAGTGCAACACCCCCACCAACGCCAGTAGGTCCTAATGCCTCTCTTTCTAGCAATGCCTCAACCGCATGTGTGTAATTAGTATTGTAGCACAATTCAGCAACTCCAGCTAAATCATGCATTAACCTTTTCTTGCTCGAAACAGACGAGAATACACGAATCGCTTCTGGTTTTAGCAGACTTGAAAAATCCATTTATAATTGCTCTTCTAAACACCCTTAAAGGCAAATATTTCAACGTGATTCGATCCAGCCGATGTTTCCGTCTTCACGTCGGTATAATATGTTTACGCCTTGCTTTTCTTTACTTTTAAACAATAAAAAGGGCAAATTAGATCTTTCCACTTCTTCGGCGGCCTCTTTTACAGAATAGATTGGAAATTCTATATTTGTTTCTGCAACGATTATCGGACCGGAAGAGATGATCGAATCTTTAAGACCCTCTTTATTTGGTTGCGTATACGATGCGCGATCAATAAATACAACCGATTGATTTCGATCTTTGTGATGATCCTTCAGTTTTCGTTTGTATCTTCGTAATTGCTTTCCCATTTTTTCAGTACATGCATCAAACGCGGCATAAATTTCTGATTGGGAAGCTTTTGCTTGAGCTTTTAACCCACTGGATAAGTGGATAATTGCATCACAAACATATTCATGACCATTTTTTGAAAAAATAACTTGTGTATCTGTGGGACGCTGTGCGTATTTATCTATGGTATTTTTTAGTTGATCTTTTACATAGGTTTGAAGAGCGTCCCCAATATTGATATGGATTCCTGAAATTTGATATTGCATAATCATTCCCTTACATCAGCATTGTCAGGCGGATTTTAACTAGCTTGCAAATAAATGCGTATAATTCAAAGCCTCCGAGCCCCGCGGTGATGACCTTTGCCAAAAAAAGCCGCTACCAAGATTGCCTTATGGTACAATTCAAAAACTTTGGAGCAATTATGTCAATAAAAATGAATAGAGAATAAACTTAATTACTAAAGTATATCAAAGTCTTTTCCTAGATAAACTCTTCGAACATTATCATTGT
>NZGN01000069.1:0-25583 GCA_002691045.1 Marinovum sp. | reverse complement strand
CTAAAGACGTTCCCACACCATAACCGATTATTGGGATTTTGGATTGGTGACAAACGTTAACAATATAAACTACGTCAGCAGTTGTTAAAGGGTAGACTACTGCGTCCGGTGCATGGGTTGGAAAGTAAGACTCGCTGTGGCCGTGATTTTCAAGATCTGTTTGTGATGTTGACCAACGTTCACCAAAATGGTTTTTCAATATTTCAAATGTATTTTGTATTGTCATATAAATTGAACCTGAAAATAGTCAGACCTGATGTCTAAATATTAGTATGAGCTTTAGAGTCTTTCGACAATGATCGCATTTGTTGGAACGAAAGCAATATAATTTAGCAATTCCTCTACACATATGCTGGGGGTTGTGAATTCCCAAGCAATATTTTCTAACGTTTGGCTTTTTGTTACTATTGAATAATATTCTGAAGTGCCTTTATGAGGACAGATCGTTGTATGACCTGTCTTGTCAAAAAACACCATGGCTAGATCTTTTTTTGGAAAATATAATACGGGCTTGTTGTAGCCCTCATTTAGTTCCAAAGCCTCCGTTGTCTCCCCAAGAACAGCGCCACCAGCGCGAATTGACCATTTGTCAGGAGAAGGACTTATACTGATTTCTGGTTTCAATTTTATTTGACCTACTGTCTACTTTTCTATTGGCTTAGTCACATTTTCTAACCACGCCTGCGTTTTAGTATCTACTTTGTTGTGTACCTTTTCCCAGCACTGCAAATGATAATTGTTTATCCATTCAATTTCATGCTCATTTAGAAGCTTTACAGATATTAACCGCTGATCAATAGGAACAAAGCTTAGGGTTTCAAATTCCAAGAATGAGTTGTTTGGTTCCATTTCGCTTTTTTGAACTAAAACTAGGTTCTCAATTCGAATTCCGAATTTTCCTTCGTGATAGAAACCTGGCTCATTGGATACAATCATACCCTCTTTAAATGCCACATTTGAAAATTTTGAAATTCGGTGAGGACCCTCATGCACGCTGAGATAGTGCCCCACACCATGCCCTGTACCATGAGCAAAATCTTGCCCGACCTCCCAAAGTGGTGCTCTTGCAAATGCGTCAATATCTCTACCGCAGGTACCAGTTGGGAATTTAAGCTTTGATATGGCGATTAAGCCTTTCAACACTCGTGTAAAAGCAATTTTAACTTCTTCACTTTGTTTGCCAATTGCAATTGTTCTGGTGATATCAGTAGTTCCATCAAGATATTGGCCACCACTATCTACTAACAATATATTATTTTGTTTTACTGCACTATTACTAGCATAATTGACCCTATAATGTGGCAAGGCTGCATTTGGTCCCGCAGCAGCTATCGTATCAAAACTAATTTCTTTTAATTTTTCGTCTCTTCTCCGTATACTTTCTAATTTGATTACGACATCAATTTCGTCAATCTCTCTATCATTTTGGGATTCGACCCAGGATAAGAATTCACACATATATGCGGCATCTCTTGAGTGGCAAAGTCTAGCATTATCTAATTCAACCGAATTTTTGCAGGCTTTGGGTAGGGTAATAGGATCTTCTCCTAAAATAATTTTTCCACCATTATTTTTAATTATTGTTGAAACGGCAAAGGGAACGGTTGCTTCATCGACTAATATAGAACCTTCAAGTTCACTGACAGCGTTTGAAAACTCATCTTCAGGTCTAACTTTAATATTGATTCCTAAGCCATTAATTATATGGGAAAATTCATTATTTTGGCAAAATATTTGAATAGATGTATCGCATTGTATTATTAGAAATGCATGAGCAACGGGGTTATGAACTATATCGTTTCCCCTTAAATTAAGAAGCCATGCGATGCTATCTGGTAAAGTAATAACAGCCGCTTTGACTTCCTGATTTTTTAAAATTTTTGCAATGTTCCTACATTTCTCATTTGCCGAAAGGCCAGCTAATTCAATGGGGTAAGGAAATATGGAGGTAGATAATTTTGACGGTCGGTCTGTCCAAATTTCGTCAATAAGATTAGTGGATGGTGCCAATGTAATATCGGAACCTTCAAAAGCTTCCGTCAGTGATACAATTTCTTTATATGAGTGAAGCCACGGGTCAAAACCAATATTTCCCTTTTTGATGTTGTTCTTTATCCATTGAATAAGATTATTTTTATTCCATTGGATTACTTCATAGGGCGGTCTGGTCTGATTTTTAGCTTGGACATCATATCTACCGTCTACAAAAACTCCAGCTGCGTCCTGTCCCACTACACAAATTCCAGCAGACCCCGTAAACCCAGTAAGCCAAGACAGTCTTTCGTCACATTTGGCCACATATTCACCCTGATAAACATCGGTACGAGGAACGAGGTAGCCTAACATTTTTTTTTTCTTTAGCTCTGCTTGCAGCAATAATAATCTATCAGGACCCGCGTCGCTGTCAGATGGGTCTTCAAAAGATTGAAAAAAGGCTTTTTTCATATTTAACCAATCTTTTTTAGTCCAATAGCTCGAGCTCGAGCTCTTGGGTCGGTATCAAATAACGCTGCTAGCTGTTCAGTCATAGCGCCTGCTAATTGCTCAACATCTGTTATTGTCACAGCTCTTTCATAATATCTCGTTACATCATGGCCTATACCTATCGCTAAAAGTTCTACGGCTTTTCTGCGCTCCACCATATCAATGACATCTCGCAGATGTTTTTCTAAGTAGTTTGCGGGGTTTACGGATAAGGTACTATCATCAACGGGTGCGCCGTCTGAAATAACCATTAATATTTTACGCTGTTCGGTTCGAGCTGTCATCCTCCGATGCGCCCACTCGAGCGCTTCGCCGTCTATATTTTCTTTCAATAAACCTTCTTTCATCATAAGGCCTAGGTTAGGGCGAGAGCGTCGCCAGGGAGCGTCTGCTCCTTTATATATTATGTGTCGTAGATCATTTAAACGTCCCGGTTGTTGAGGTCTTCCGTCGTTAAGCCATCCCTCTCTCGATTGGCCCCCTTTCCAGGCCCGTGTTGTGAAACCAAGAATTTCAACTTTGACATTGCATCGTTCAAGGGTTCGGGCCAGGACATCGGCACAAATTGCGGCTATAGATATGGGTCTACCCCTCATTGATCCTGAGTTATCCAACAACAGTGTCACGATCGTATCCCTGAATTCTGTATCCTGCTCCATTTTGAAGCTAAGAGGGGTTGTAGGATTGGCGACAACTCTTGCAAGCCGTCCAGCATCAAGAATACCCTCTTCTAGATCAAACAGCCAACTACGGTTCTGTTGGGCTTGCAGGCGACGTTGAAGTTTATTTGCCAACCTACTCACGGCACCCTTTAAGGGCTCCAGTTGTTGATCTAGGTATGCTCTTAGACGTTCTAGTTCCACTGGTTCGGCGAGTTCCTCCGCATGGACCTCTTCATCATAGTCGCTCTTAAAAACCTTATAATTGGGATCAGCCTCAGAAATAGGCTGTGGTGCCGGAGGCTCTATGGGAGATTCCCCCTCGGGTAATTCAGTTTCCTCTGACATATCATCAGATGTCTCATCCTCAAGAGCCACACTCGCTTGCCCAGCATCTTGTTGCTCCTCCTGAGATTGTTCTGGGTTTGCGTCGCTATCTTCCTCCTGACTGCCTTCTTCACCTGAACTGTCTGGATCATTGTCATCTTCAGTTTCGTCTTGATATTGCTCTTCTTCGTCCTCATTGATATCGTCAGGGTCGTTGCCAAGCTGATCTCCATATCCTAGGTCCGTAATCACTTGTCGCGCCAACTTGGCAAATTGGCTTTGGTCCTTTAACTGACCTGAAACATTTTCAATTGTATTTCCGGTCTGGGTTTCAAGAAATTCACGCCAAAGGTTTAAAACGTTTTGAGCACCTGCAGGTAATTCACGACCCGTTGCTAAATTTCGAATTAGATAACCAGCTGCAGCTGCGAGTGGAGCATCAGATTTGTCTGTTATTTCGTTAAAACCAAGCCTATCAGCCTCTGCTCCTATTTTTGCATCAATATTACCAGCTGTTCCTGGCATATCTCTAGCGCCAAGAGCTTCACAACGAGCTGTTTCCATAGCTTCATATATTTCCTGGGCTATCCCGCCGCCCTCAGGGGCATACCTAGCATGGGTTTTATCATCATGGTAACGATGATAAAGTGCTAACGCGTCTGAAGTTCCTCTGGCAATTAAAACTTCTTCACGGCTCATCCTGCGACTTATTTGAGGTAGTCTGATACTATCACCAGAAATACCTGAAGGATCTACAGTATAGTTTACGGTTAACTCCGGGTTTTTGGCCAATACCTTAGTAGCTTCCGCCAAAGCTTTCTTAAAGGGATCTGCTGGATTATCCGGTTTATTGGCCATTCTCAAAAATAGCTTTCTAAAGTTTTCTTAAAATAAAACTCTAAAGGTTTTTATTTCTTTTTTAGCTTACACTCATTGCGGCGGCACTTTCAGGCAGCTCCTCATCAAAGCACCTCTGATAGAATTCAGCAACAGTTTGTCTTTCCAGCTCATCACATTTATTTAAAAAGGACAGTCTGAAGGCATAACCAATACTGCGAAAGATTTCTGCATTTTGCGCCCATGCTATCACTGTTCGTGGACTCATAACGGTTGATAAGTCACCGTTCATAAATGCTGTTCTTGTAAGATCGGCAACCGTTACCATTTGCTTAATAGTCGTTCTTCCAGCATCTGTATTGTAGTGTGGAGCTTTGGCTAAAACGATTGCTGTTTCGGCGTCTACCGACAAATAGTTAAGAGTAGCCACTAGTGACCATCTATCCATTTGTGCTTGGTTAATTTGTTGGGTTCCATGATACAAACCTGTCGTATCGCCCAGACCGACGGTATTTGCAGTTGCAAATAACCTGAAGTTTGGATTGGGTTGGATTATTTCATTTTGATCCATGAGGGTTAATTTTCCATCGTGCTCTAAAACCCGTTGAATAACAAACATTACATCGGCTCTTCCAGCATCATATTCATCGAACACTATGGCCACTGGGTTTCTTAATGCCCATGGTAATATTCCTTCATGGAACTCAGTTATTTGTACTCCATCACGGAGTTTTATTGCGTCTTTTCCTATCAAATCGATACGACTGATATGGCTATCTAAGTTCACGCGTACGGCTGGCCACTGAAGTCGCGCTGCAACTTGCTCAATATGGGTTGATTTCCCAGTGCCATGATACCCTTGGATCATGACCCGCCTGTTATGTGAGAAGCCAGCGAGTATAGCGAGTGTTGTGTCAGGATCAAATTTGTATGTTTCGTCAATATCCGGTACTCGGTCAGATTTATCTTCAAACCCTTTAACCACCATATCAGTTTCAATACCAAAAGCTTCTCTAACTGAGATTTCTCGGTTTGGCTTTTTGTTTAGATCTTTTGTGTTATCAGTCATTATTTAGTCCTTCAAAGCGAAACGCTCTTCACCTGCAACATATAGCGGGATTCCACAAGGGGAAGGAAAAAAATAAATAAACACTGCATAATGAAACGATTATTTTGATTTTTTCTAAGTTTGCTTTTTTTTAAAAAATTTTAGATAGCTTATTGTACAGACTCAGATCAGTGAGGGTTGGGAAATGAACCGCAGAAAATTTGTTAAAAATTACTCTATAATATTTTTATCTTTCTTTATTCCCAAGGTGGCAGTTGGGAAAGAGATAAAAGCTTTCGAGATTACCAAATCTAAACGTGAATGGAAACAAATTCTTACAGACTTGGAATATAAGGTAATGCGAAAGGAGGGTACAGAGCGAGCCTATACTTCCCCTCTTGATAAACTTTTTGACGAAGGCATTTATCACTGCAAGGGTTGTGACTTACCTTTATATTCTTCTGACCATAAATATAATTCTGGGACTGGTTGGCCTAGTTTTTGGAAGGCCTTGCCCGAAGCAATTGGGACGAAAACAGATAAAAAGTTTTTTATGGTCAGAACTGAGTGTCACTGCAGTCGATGTGGATCACACCTCGGACATATCTTTGACGATGGTCCACAACCAACAGGCAAAAGGCATTGTATAAATGGAGTGAGTTTAAGATTTAAGAAATCCTAATTACTATATGAAATTAAATGGTAATTTTATTTGAAATTTCTGCTGTCTTTTATCTGGTCCCATGCCCAGACCACTTCTTGTAATTGCTCTTCTTGGCTTCGATCGCCTCCGTTCATATCGGGATGAAGTATTTTTATTAAGGCCTTATATGCTTTTCTAACTTCTGCTTTGCTCCAACCATCTTTTGCATCTAGTATTTCAATAGCCCGCCGCTCAGTGGGAGGTAGACGCCTGGAGTTGCCGGCACTTGTTCCATTACGTCCTGGGTTCTTAGTGGCATTCTCACCCAACACTTGATGTGGGTCTTCAATGCCGAGACGAGCCCAAGCCCTTGCCTCTGGATCTCTAAAATCCTTTGTTTCCCGCTCCCATACTTTATCCTTAGACATCTGGGCATTCATTTCTGCTTCTGTTTGGTTCGTGAAAAAGTTCCATTTTAAATTATATTCTCGGACATGCTCTTTACAGAACCAATAAAACTCATCGAGTACATCTGGCGACTTTGGAGCACGAAATTTGCCGGCCTCGCTACATCCCTCATGTTGACAGACTTGGGTGGAGGTTTCAGAGCCCCCTGTTAGTCCACGTTTTCCACGGGGATTTTTCTTCTTGGCAGAAGATACCGACATGTCAAAACCGAATGGGTCTGCTTTACTCATTTTACAACCTTTTTGACTCGAGGCATGTATGATAGACTACAGAAGATAAAAACTGAAGAGGTAATCAAAAAAAATGTTGAAAGCCCAGCGTATTGAGGAGGCCTTAAAAAAGGTTTTTCAAGAAAGTAGTATAGATATTGTGAATGATAGTGAGGCTCATAGGGGACACGCCGGGTATACTGATGGAGAGACACATTTCAAAGTGTCAATAAAGTCATCAAAATTTTCCGGAATGTCACGTCTTCAGAAGCATAGATGCGTTCATGAAGCTCTGGGTCCAAAACTTTTGAGTGAAATCCATGCGTTAGAGCTACAACTGACGGAGGACTAAAAACCTACAATTACAGACTTAGCTTTTTGCTGACTATTTCATTTACGGATTTTGGGTTCGCTTTTCCACCAGTGGCTTTCATGACTTGCCCTACGAACCAACCGGCCAGCTTAGGATTCATTTTAGCCTTCTCTACTTGATCAGGATTATCATTTATCACAGTTTCTACTGCTTTTTCGATGGCTGAGGTGTCTGTTACTTGTTTCATTCCTCGACTATCTACTATTTCGTTGGGATCGCCACCTTCAACATAAACGATCTCAAATAAATCTTTTGCAATTTTCCCGCTTATTTCTTCACTTTGAATTAGAGAAATAATGCTAGCGAGTTGACCTGGCGACATTGGACTCGCATTAATTGAAAGATCATCTTTTTTTAGTCGTCCAAATAATTCATTAATAACCCAATTTGCCGCAAGTTTTCCTTCACATGATTTTGCAACCTCTTCAAAGAAGTCCGCAGACTCGATGTCCGCTGTCAAGACGCCCGCATCATATTCTGTCAACTTATAGGAGTTGATAAACCGAATTTTCTTCTCGTCAGGCAGTTCTGGTAGATTAGAAGCAATACCATCAACCCAAGTTTGCTCAATTTCGAGAGGCAACAAATCTGGATCAGGAAAATATCTGTAATCATGAGCCTCCTCTTTTGATCGCATTGATCGCGTTTCACCTTTGTCAGGGTCATATAAACGTGTTTCCTGCTCAACCACGCCTCCTGACTCCAAAATTCCAATTTGTCGACGTGCTTCAACTTCAATTGCTTGTTGGATAAAGCGCATGGAATTCATATTTTTGATCTCACATCGTATGCCTAAATAACTGAAATCATTAGTCTTCTGATATTTCTCGTATTGGCCGGGAAGACAAACGGAGACATTTACATCGGCTCTCAGATTTCCATTTTGCATATTACCGTCACAGGTTCCCAAATATCGCATTATCTGCCTTAATTTTACGACGTATGCAGCAGCTTCTTCTGGTCCTCTTATATCTGGTCGGCTTACAATTTCCATTAAGCAGACACCAGTTCTATTCAAGTCTACGAATGACATGTTGGGATCCATATCGTGAATGGACTTTCCAGCATCTTGTTCCATATGGATGCGCTCGATCCGTACTTTTCTTGCGATACCTGGCTCCATGTCGACGATCACCTCACCTTCTCCAACGATTGGGTGATATAATTGCGATATTTGATAACCTTGTGGTAAATCTGGGTAAAAGTAGTTTTTTCGATCAAAAGCCGACCAAAGATTAATTTTAGCCTTTAGCCCAAGCCCAGTTTTAACGGCTTGTTCGACGCAAAACTCATTTATTACGGGGAGCATTCCAGGCATTGCCGCGTCAACGAAAGACACATTTGAGTTGGGTTCATTACCGAATTCCGTTGATGCACCTGAAAAGAGTTTTGATGTAGAAGCAACCTGCGCATGAACTTCCATACCTATAACAAGTTCCCAATCATATTTTGCGCCGGGGATCGTCTTTGGTTTTGGGCTTTCAAAGCTTAAATCAAGCATTTAATTTCTCATTTTTATTAGTTACGAGAGATGTAGCTAAATTGGTCAGTAGTTTCAATAATGTTAATTTAGCAACTAAACTTAAAGCTTAATTATTAAATTTAGTATCAATGAGTTTAATACCGTAGAATTCCAAGGTCTTTTTTAAAAGCCGAACTTTTGGCAATGCCTCAGTGGGCAGGGTAATTTTTTTATTATTTTTATCTATAATTCGTACTCGATTAGAGAAATCTAATTTTTTTTGAATTCAATACCCGATATATCTGTTATATTTATTTGACCTTTCAGATTTCCTGAAAACCACTTTATATTTTCGTTTGTAACCTCAATGCCTGATTTTTTGTTACTGCCAATTTCAAATGCTAAGGGTAAAATTGAAATTGTTAAAACAATAGTTATCAAAAAATGAGCTGTAAGTAAAAAATGCAGAATTAATATTAGGCAAAAAGAAAACAATAAAAGCAGAATAGACTTTAAATTTCGTGCTGAACTCTCGTACTTCAACAATTTAACTTACTAGCCTGGTAAGCATTTCTTTTGTGTCTTTTGAAATAGTATTAGCCTCTAAAATCTTATCTATTTGCTTTTTTATTAATTTCTGTCGGTTCAAATCATATCGTTTCCAAGTCTCAAATGCTGAACACATTCTCGCTGCCACTTGCGGATTAATTGGATCCACTTTCAATATCCAATCAGAAAATAATTCGTAATTTTCGCCACTTTTCTGGTGAAAACCGGCGGTGTTTGCTGAGAAAGCTCCAAGTACAGATCTAACTCGGTTTGGTGTTTTAAGAGAAAAATCTCTATGGTTAGTTAGATCCTTAACAACTTTATTCAAATAATTTGGATGAGCCATTATAACTTGCGCACTAAACCACTTGTCTACCACCAGGCGCTCATGTTTCCATTGATTATAAAAAAAGTTAATAGTTTCACTGGTCGGATTGTGTTTGATCAAGGTAGAAAATGCACTCAGTTGGTCAGTCATATTTAGAGCTTCGTGAACCTGAAGTTTAGCCAATTCACCACCATCTTGATATGCCAGAAAAAAAAGAGCTTTATTTCGCAAGGCTCGAGATGCTGACTGCACTGCATCAGGTATATATTCTTTGGTTACAGCATATTTTTCATAGATATTTTCTAAACTCGTTTTTAAGTGATTTGAAATTGCTAAATTTAATGCTTCAACTGATTGATGAATAACTAATGGATCTGGTGTAATTCCGTTATCTAAGCATTTTTGCGTGACTTCATCTTGACTTGGTAAGGTAAGTGTCAACGCTCTAAAAGCTGGATCAATGGTATCATCGTCAATTAATTTCTTTAAAGACGAAAGATACATTTCATCAGCTGCAGAATTGTTTGATATCATGGACAGCAAAGCATCATCACATAACTGACGTCCGGCTTCCCAACGGTTAAAACCATCCGTCTCATGTTTAAAAATAAAGGTTAATCGCTCTTTTTTAACCGTTTGCTTGAGGATCACTGGGGCCGAAAAATCTCTTAGAACAGAAGGTATAGGCCTATTGCTGAAGGGGCCAAAAACAAACTCTTCTTTTTTCTGGCTCAGTTTTATATTTTCAGAATAAATCATTTTACCAGAAATTTTATCTAAAAGTCCTATTTCTACTGGGATTAGGTGTGGTTTTTTATTGGTTTGTCCCGGTGTGTTAGGGATTTCTTGATGGAAAGAGAGCTTCAAAAAGTTATCTTCCCATATCTCTGAAACTGAAAGAATTGGGGTTCCAGCCTGTTGATACCACAGCATAAATTGACTTAAATCAAGCCTCGTTACCTCTTCAAAGACTTTTATCCAATCCTCTATGGTGACAGCCTGTCCATCATAGCTTTCAAAATATAGGTCAAGTGCCTTCTTATAGGCTTTTTCACCAACTAACCTTTTCAACATACCGACAAGCTCAGCGCCCTTTTCATAAACGGTTAAGGTGTAAAAATTATTGATCTCCACAAAACTTTCTGGCCTGACCGGATGAGCTAAAGGTCCGCCATCCTCTCTGAATTGGCGGCTTTTCAGTACGATTACATCTTTAATCCGCTTTACCGCTGAACTCCTTTGATCAGCTGTAAATTCTGCGTCTCGAAAAACTGTTAATCCTTCCTTTAAACAGAGCTGAAACCAATCTCGACAAGTAATTCTATTTCCAGTCCAATTATGAAAATATTCATGGGCGATAACAGCCTCTACAATTTCAAAATTATCATCAGTACTGGTTTCTGGATTTGCCAAGACATAAGAACTATTAAATATATTCAGACCTTTATTTTCCATCGCGCCCATATTAAAATCATCGACGGCCACAATATTAAAAAAATCTAAATCGTATTCTCTTCCATAGTTATCTTCGTCCCATTTCATGGATTTTTTAAGGGCATCCATGCTAAACGCACATTTGTCTTCGTCCCCGGGCCGTACATATATATTGAGTGCCACGTCTCGGCCAGACATAGTTGTGAAAGTGTCTGATACTGAGATTAAATCCCCTGCAACAAGTGCGAAAAGGTATGCAGGCTTTGGCCATGGATCATGCCACTCTGCCCAACCATCGCCTTGAGCAGTAGGGTTCCCGTTTGATAAAAGAGTTGTTTTATTCCCTTCAATCCGAACAAAAAATTCAGACATGATATCGGGCCGGTCTGGATAATATGTTATTTTTCTGAAACCTTCTGCTTCACATTGGGTGCAGTACATTCCATTTGATAAATACAGTCCTTCAAGAGCAGTATTGCTTTTAGGATTTATAACTACTTCACATTCCCAAACAAATTCTTTCTTGGAAACGTTGAAAGTGAGGCCATGTTCATCAACTTTAGGGTTGATTTGTTTTCCATCAATTTTTGCCCATTGTAGGTCTAGCTCTGCCCCATCAAGATAGAACTGAGTGTCTATCGCTTCTGGATTGGCTTGAAAAAGAATTTTTGATGTCACTCGTGTTTTTTCTTCAGCTAGGTGGAAAACTAACTCTACCTTATTTACCAAATAATTTGGGACTTTATAATCTGATAGATAAATTTTTTGTCCATTTGAGCGGTTCATATTCAGTCCATAAAAATCTTTTTGTGCTTTTTCTTTTCCGCTCTAACTAAACTTTGTATTTAGCCATTTCAGGAGTAACGTTCCATATGACGGGCGGGTTATCACGAAAAAAACCTATTGTTAATATAGTTTGGTTTAAAAAGGATCTGCGTTCGTCAGATCATAAGCCTTTAAGTGAAGCCGCGTCGAATGAGTATCCGGTTTTACCACTATATGTTTTTGAGCCTGATTATTGGGAACAAAAAGACACGTCCCAACGGCACTGGGAATTTACAAAGCAATCTTTAGAATCCTTAAGGCAAGACTTAGGAGTTTTGGGCCAAGCCTTGGTTTTTCTGCAAGGCAACATTTTAGAAGTTTTTGATCAATTACTCAAAACGTTTGAAATTAATGCCATTTATGCGCATCAAGAAACCGGTAATGCTTGGACATACGCACGCGATATATCTGTTCGGTCGTGGGCGCGTCTCCGCGGCATAAAATTAATAGAACACCAAAATAATACAATAATTAGAGGTTTAACGAACAGAGACATCTGGTCAATTGAACGAGATAATTTTTTGTCCAAGCCCACTTTAAAGAAGCCATATATAAGACCTATTGATGCGGAGCTTTCTGAAATTTCAACTAAGATGACATTTAAAGGCAGTACTGTTTTAAAAAATAAACAAATAGGTGGTTCAAAAAATGGCTGGAGATATTTGGAAAGTTTTTTGGAGGGACGAGGAAATCATTACAGAGTTGAAATGTCTTCTCCTCTTTTAGCTGAAAGAGCCTGCTCAAGAATTTCACCCTATCTAGCCTATGGAAATTTATCAGTTAGAGAAATTTTTCAGTTTTTACATGAAAATCATCCTAAAATAAAACAAATGTCTCCCTCAATAAAATCGTTTAAATCGCGTCTGGCTTGGAAAGATCATTTCAGTCAAAAGCTTGAAGATGATTTTTCAATTGAAACAAGATGTTTACATAAGTCCTTTGAAAATTTGCGGCCATTAGTTCCAGATCATATTCTCTTATCTGCTTGGGAGAACGGAGAAACTGGGTTTCCATTTTTAGACGCATGTATGCGCTATTTGAGAGCAACCGGCTGGATCAATTTTAGAATGCGAGCTATGCTTATGTCTTTTGCTTCTTATCATCTTTGGTTGGATTGGCGGGAATCTGGTCAAATTCTTGCGAAATTTTTTACGGACTATGATCCAGGCATTCATTGGCCTCAAGTCCAAATGCAGTCGGGAACTACCGGCATAAACACGGTCAGGATGTATAATCCAATAAAACAAGGAATTGACCAAGACCCCAATGCAACTTTTATCCGTAAATGGGTTCCTGAGCTGGGTCATCTTTCAACTGCCGAAATACATAAAGTTGGCACCGAAAATTTTAATGCAGTTAATTTTGAAACACATTACCCTAGACCCGTTGTGGACTTAGCTAAGGCAGGAAGGGAGGCTCGAGAAAAAGTATGGGCAGTCAAAAGATTGCATGGTTTCAAAAGTCAAGCAAAACAGATAGTCAAAAAACACGGTAGTCGGCAAAATAGGTCAAAGGATTTCGTAAACGATCGCGTAGAAATAGAACCCAAGGCCAGGGTTAACATTCAGAAGAGCTTTGAATTCTGATGGCAAAAATGCAAAAGAAATCGGATCTACCAAAAAAAATATGTAAAATATGTGGCCTACCATTCGCCTGGAGGAAAAAGTGGGAGAGAGACTGGACAGAAATTAAATTCTGCAGTGAGAGATGTAAGACAGCAAGCCGTTCAAAAAAAATTGGTAAAAATAAATAACCAATTATTGACTTTCCTAATTTAGCGTTTAACTGAATACTAGCAGTATACCGAGGTAGACAGATGATTCAGTTGGCTGAAAAATTAGGAATGAAAATTTCGACAAATTTTGTTGACTTTATTGAGAAAGAAGTCTTGCCAAATACTAATGTTACAGCTGAGAAGTTTTGGCACGGCCTTGCAACAATGGTTAATGAGTTGACTCCGCAAAACAAAGCGTTGCTTGACAAGCGAAGATATTTACAAAAACAAATTGATGAGTGGCATGAGCTAAATAGCAATAATGATTTTGATTTAGCTGAATATAAGGAGTTCTTATACTCGATTGGATATCTCGTACCCACAGGCGAAGCCTTTTCCATCGATACAGATAAAGTTGATCCAGAAGTTTCGCAGGTCGCGGGACCTCAGCTAGTTGTTCCCGTCATGAACGCCCGTTTCGCTTTAAATGCAGCAAATGCTAGGTGGGGTTCACTTTATGACGCTCTTTATGGAACAGACTCAATAAGTGGCGAAAATAAAACAACTTCTTACGATACGGAAAGAGGAAAAAGGGTAATCGAATGGGGTCGAAATTTCCTCGATGAAGCGTTTCCTCTTAATGGTATTTCTTGGAAAGATGCTACTCTTTTAACAATAAACAACGGTTCGCTCTGCGTCTCAGGCAATAATTTGAAAAATGAAAAAAGCTTTGTCGGTTATTCTGGAAAAGACAAAGAGCCAAATTGCATTGTATTACGCAACAACAATTTGCACGTACGTTTAGAAATTGACCCAACCAATGTGGTTGGGTCGTCTGACTTGGCCGGTATATCGGATATTATACTTGAGTCCGCGATTTCTACGATAATGGACTGTGAAGACAGTATCGCTGCAGTTGATGCGTCTGATAAGATTGTTGCATATAGAAACTGGCTCGGTTTGATGAAGGGTAACCTTTCTGAAAAAGTAACAAAAAAAGGCAAAACGTTTACAAGAACCTTGAACGAGGACTTTTCTTATAAAACTCCAAGTGGCCAAGTGAGCACTCTCAAAGGAAAGAGTTTGATGTTGGTAAGAAATGTTGGCCACTTAATGACTACACCGACAGTCCTTGACCAAAATGACGAAGAGGTATTTGAGGGGCTTCTTGATGCACTGTGTACGGTTACAATTGCATTGCATGATTTGAGTCGTGAGGCAGGAAATTCCTCCTGTGGTTCAATTTATGTAGTGAAACCCAAAATGCATGGGCCAGAGGAAGTGGAATTTGCCTGCAGAACCTTTAGTCTTGTGGAGGAAATACTTGGTCTGCCCTTAAATACTGTAAAAATAGGGATAATGGATGAGGAAAGGCGGACTTCTGTAAACCTTTTTGAGTGTATTCGTGCTGCTAAATCACGGGTGGCCTTCATTAATACGGGGTTTTTAGATCGAACTGGCGATGAAATTCACACAAGCATGAAAGCTGGGGTGATGCTTCGTAAAAGTGACATGAAAACCTCTAAATGGATCGAAGCCTATGAGAAGGGAAATGTCGATATAGGCCTAGAATGTGGATTGCAAGGAAAAGCTCAAATAGGGAAGGGTATGTGGGCTATGCCCGATCAAATGTCAGATATGCTTGAACAAAAAGTACAGCACCCAATGGCAGGCGCAAATTGTGCCTGGGTTCCCTCACCAACTGCTGCAACTTTGCATGCAACGCATTATCACAAAATCAACGTTCAAAAACGCCAACAAGAAATTAAAGCCCTTGGATCTAGAAGTTGTTTGGACGATTTATTGCAGGTTCCACTTCAATCAAGCGATGCACTGACTGAAAGTGAAAAAGAACGAGAAATTGATAACAACTGTCAAGGGATTTTGGGGTATGTTGTTCGCTGGGTAGATCAAGGTATCGGATGTTCAAAGGTTCCAGATATTGATAATATTCAGTTAATGGAGGACAGAGCGACTTGTAGAATATCTTCTCAAAGTTTAAGTAACTGGCTTTGTCACAAGTACATAAATCACGATCAGGTTTTAAGGTCTTTGAAAAAAATGGCTGCTGTTGTTGATGCGCAAAACGCTGATGATGAAAATTACAGAGCCATGTCTCCTGATTTTAATACTGAGGCCTTTCTAGCAGCCTATGATTTAATTTTTGATGGCGAAGCTCAGCCTTCAGGTTACACAGAGCCTATTCTTCACAAGCGGCGGTTAGAAGTTAAAAATATGGTTTAAGCGATATTGTTTCTGTTGCCTAATTTTTTGTCGTTTTCTTTTCTTGGATGATATTTTTATAAAATAAGAGTAGTGCTCCGTTTACGGGCAACTTCAAATGTGTATATCTACCATCATAGGGGGCTATGGCGATGTCACGTCCAGTTATTGGCATAATGGGAAATTATTACCTGATTAATGATCAGTATCCTGCGCATGCTGCTGGAACAATGAATTGTGAGGCAATCGTTGATCTCTGCGATGCTACTCCTCTAATCATACCAGGCGATCCAAATTTTGTGAAAGTAGATGAGCTTATGAGGATCTGTGATGGTTTTTTATTCACAGGTGGTCGGCCAAATGTTCATCCATCAGAATATGGAATTCAGGCAACAGAAGCTCATGGTGAATTTGACAGAGCACGTGATGCTGTAAGTTTGTCACTAATAAGAGCTTGCGTAGAATTAGGACAGCCTATCTTTGGAATTTGTCGTGGGTTTCAAGAGGTGGCAGTTGCTTTTGGTAGTGAACTGCACCCAGAAATAAGGGATATACCGGATAGAGATAATCATAGAATGCCTCCTGAAGGAACTTTGGAAGAAAAATTTGCTTTAAGGCACGAAGTGACAGTTTCCGAGACTGGACCTTTCAAGAAATTATTTGGAAAAAATAAAGTTTTAACAAATACATTACATGGTCAGGGGATAATGAAACCCGGTGAAAGGGTAATTATAGATGGATATGCTCACGATGGTACGCCAGAAGCACTTTACATTGCAGATGCGCCAGGGTTCACTTTGTCTGTTCAATGGCATCCGGAATATCGTGCGTCGCAGGATAAAGTATCTATACCACTCTTTGAGGCTTTTGGAACAGCCACCAAAGAATTTCATCAATCGCGTTGAATTTAATTAAGTCACTTTTTTCCTTTTTTGGAATTTAGGATCTTGCCATAATTCGCGAGACATTATTTGAGCTAAGATCGCTATTGCTCGCTCTACATCGTCAGCATCGATGAATAAAGGTGTAAATCCAAACCGCATGACATCTGGAGCCCTAAAGTCTCCGATTAGCCCGTGCTCAATACAAGCCTGCATCGCAGCATATCCATTTTGAAAAGAAAATGATACTTGGCTGCCGCGGTTTTTTGGGTTTCGAGGCGTGATCAAGCTCAACATGGGGCAATATCTTTCTACGCCCTTTATGAACTGCTCAGTGAGATGAATAGAAGCCCTTCTGACATCGGATATATTTACTTTATCCCAAATATCTAGTGATGCTTCTAAAGCGGCAAGACCAATAACTGGAGGTGTTCCTACTCTCATACGGTCAATTCCCACTGCTGGATTGTATTGTAACGAAAATTCAAAAGGCTTTTCATGGCCTAGCCATCCTGAAAGGCACGGATCTAAAGAATTTATCAATTTAGGATTTACGTAAGTAAAGGCAGGAGATCCAGGGCCACCATTTAAATATTTGTAAGTACATCCAACAGCGAGATCTACATCTAGTTCAGTCAAGTTTGTATCAATAGCTCCCGCTGAATGTGCTAAATCCAAGATTACAAGAGCGCCACTTTTCTTTGCGGCCGTTAGGATATTTTTAGTTTCATAGCGGCGGCCTGTTTTGTAATCGACTTCCGTAAAAAAAATAGCGGCAACATTTTCATTGATATTTTCAATTAATTTATCTGTAGGCACAATATTTAATGCGTAGTCAGGCCCCATCATATTTACCAATCCTTGTGCAGCATAAATATCTGAAGGAAAGTTGCTGGAGTCAGTAAGTAGAATTTTTCTATTTCTTTGATGTTTAACTGCACTTGCCAAAGCCTGAAAAATTTTAATGGTCAAGGTATCGCCGACTGTGATTGTATTTTCGGCTGCTCCTATTAGTCTGGCAATCCTGTTTCCAACCTTATTTGGCTGTTCCATCCAGCCGGCTTTATTCCATCCAGTTACAATCATTTCGCCCCACTCATTATTGAGAGTGTGTTCAATACGCTTTTGGGCTGATATGGGCAGGGGGCCAAGAGAGTTCCCATCTAAGTAAATTACTCCTTTAGGCAAGAAAAATTTTGATTTCGTTTCAACGAAGTCACTCATACTTTTCCACCTGAGATTTCAATTGCTTGGCCATTTATACTTTTAGCCGCTTGGCTACAGAGCCATAGAGCTGTCTGGGCAATTTCGTCGGCTTCGATTAATTTTTTATGTGGATTTGAATTAACCATCAATTTTTGTGCATCGTTTTCACTAATGCCTTTGGACATCATTGCTTTTATGTTGTTGTCAATAATTGGAGTGTTTACGTAGCCTGGACAAATAGCGTTAAATGTTATGGGCCCGCCAATATATTCTTCACTATATGTCTTAATCAACCCTAGCACACCGTGTTTTGAAGCACTATATGCGCCTGCCCCTTTTAACCCTTTGAGCCCTGCTATTGAGGAGATCGCAATTACTCGGCCCCAATCGGTTTGGAGCATTGACTTCATCGCTTCTCTTATCGTTAAGAACGTACCGTCTAGGTTTGTACTTATGATTTTTCTCCAAAAATCTAAATCAGTATTTTGCAGTTTTCTTCCTTCAGCAATTCCCGCATTTGCGATACAAATTTGGATAGGTCCAAATTTGGATACTGCTTCAGCAACAATATCTGAGACTTCTTTCTCGTCAGAAACATCCATTTTTAAAGCAGAGATATTTTTGCTCGTCATAGCTACTTCTTGAAGTATTTTAGATCTACGACCTGTAATTGTTACCTTTGCACCTTTTTTTGCAAATAATTCTGCAATTGCACGACCTATACCGGTTCCGCCTCCCGTTATCAGTACGTGTTTATCTGTTATCATTGAAACCCCCACTGTTGTGTGAAACTAATTGAAAAAATGAGGGTAGCAATAGTTAAATGTTATAAGTCAAATTGATCTAAGATGGATTGCACTGATAGAAATTAAAATTTTATGGTAAGCAAATGAAAATTTTCTCAAATTTAATACTTTTCCTTTTTGGATTAAATTCTTTGCTACTAGCCAGTGAAGATATAGATGACAAGTACCCACAATCGGAACTGTACAATAAGCCAGTTGAGGTAATTCCAAATGTTTTTACAGCAATAGGGGCAACAGCCCCTCCAACTTATGAAAATGCTGGACACAACAATAATCTATCTTTCGTAGTAACGAATGAAGGTGTTGTTGTGATAAACTCTGGAGCTTCAGTGAGACTTGCTGAGGCACTTCATAGTGAAATAATGAAGATAACTGATAAACCAATTAAATTAGTTATTAATGAAAATGGGCAAGGTCATGCGATTTTGGGCAATAAGTATTGGTCTCAAAAGGGAATTGATATTTTAGCTCATGAAGATGCAATCTTTGAAATCAAAGAAAATAGTCATTCAATTCTGCAAAGGATGAAATCCTACAATAAAGACAGAGCCGTTGGAACGGAAGTCGTGGTTCCAAACAAAAGCTTTTCGGAAAAATTTATTTTTACACTGGGAGGGTTGGAGTTTCATGTTCTTCACTTAGGCCCAGCACATGGGCCAGGTGATACACAGGTTTGGTTGCCAGAATTTTCTTTAATGATTGCTGGCGATATGGCTTTTCATGAACGCATGTTACCAATTTTTGAAAATACTTGTACCAAATGTTGGTTAGAAACATGGGACGAAAAATTTGCCCCTTTAAATGCACTTTATGTAATCCCTGGTCATGGACATCCAACTAATATGGCGCAAGTTACGCGATTTACTCGGGACTATCTTATTGATCTTAGGAAAAAAATATCTGAGGTGCTAGAAAATGGTGGTGATTTGGCTGAGGCATTCTACGTGGACCAGCAGCGATGGCGCTTACTAGATACTTTTGACGAACTTGCCAAAAGAAACGCTGGTCGGGTTTTTGAAGAAATGGAATTTGAGTAATATTCTGTGGAACAATCTTAAGCCTAGAAAACTTTTTTTATTAGGTTGAAAATATAATCTGCTGAACCAGTTATGAAGTATTCAGGGTGACATTGTAGGGAGAGATGCAGCTTGTTGATAGAGAAAGAGACTTGCTTCCAATTTATCAATGGCGTAAGGCGACGCCTCAGTAATATTAGATTGTTTTGAGTCTTAATTAGATACCTAAAGCGGCTGTAATACATTTTGAAATAAAAGGATGACAACTTTGAAGATAGGTACCCCAAAAGAGATTTTTGAAGGTGAGGCGCGCGTCGCGATGACGCCAGAAAGCGCCCTTCAATTGCAAAAACTTGGTTATGATTGCGCCATTGAGACTGGGGCAGGGATGTTAGCTGGTTTTTCAGACAAAGCTTATGCAGAAGCTGGCGTAGAGATTAAAAAAACAGCTGCTGCTTTATGGAAAGACGCTGACATAATTGCAAAGGTACGCGAACCAGATGAAAGCGAACTGAAGCGTTTAAAATCAGATCATACGCTAATTTCCTTCTTCAATCCCGCTGGAAATGAAAAGGGAATGCAAGCAGCAGCAAAAAAAGGCACCAGTGTTATTGCCATGGAAATGGTTCCACGAATAAGCCGGGCTCAAAAAATGGACGCTTTATCTTCGATGGCCAATATTGCAGGGTACAGGGCAGTTATAGAGGCTGGAAATAACTTTGGACGCTTTTTTACTGGTCAAGTGACCGCAGCTGGTAAAGTTCCGCCTGCAAAAGTTTTAATTGTAGGTGCCGGTGTTGCTGGTTTAGCTGCAATTGGGACCTCAACGTCTCTTGGCGCGATAACATACGCCTTTGATGTACGACCTGAAGTTGCAGAGCAAGTGGAGTCTATGGGCGCTGAATTTGTTTATTTAGATTTTAAAGAAGATCAAAAGGATGGTGCTGAAACAGGTGGCTACGCTGCAGTTTCAAGTCCTGAATTTAGAGAAGCACAACTTTCTAAGTTTCGAGAGCTTGCCCCGGAGATGGATATTATAATTACAACTGCTTTAATACCAAATAGAGAGGCACCCAAGCTTTGGCTGGACGATATGGTGAAGGCCATGAAGCCGGGCTCAGTGATTGTCGACTTAGCAGCACCTGCTGGCGGTAACGTCGAGGGCACTGTCAAAGATGAAAAAATAATAACTGAAAATGGTGTTACAATTGTTGGATATACCGATTTTGCTAGTCGAATGGCGGCTCAGGCATCATCTTTATACGCGACAAATATCAGACATATGATGACAGACTTAACCCCGGAGAAGGATGGTAAGGTTGTTCACAATATGGAAGACGATGTTATCCGAGGGGCTACAGTAACTTTCAACAAAGAAATAACTTTTCCTCCTCCACCTCCTAAAGTGCAAGCTATCGCTGCTAAATCTCAAGAAAAGCCTAAGGAATTGTCGCCGGAAGAGGTCCGAGTACAAGAGGCTGAAGCTTTCAAGGCACAAACAAAACAACAAGTAACCTTGTTAGCCACGGGAGCCGTAATTACGTTAGGTCTTGGCTTGATTGCTCCTGCTAGTTTTATGCAACACTTTATTGTTTTTGTTTTATCGGTTTTTGTTGGCTTTCAGGTCATTTGGAATGTTAGCCATTCCCTGCATACCCCTTTGATGGCGGTAACAAACGCAATTTCTTCCATCATAATCCTCGGAGCTTTGATGCAAATTGGGTCAGGATCTTTTCTGGTTATAATTTTAGCCGCATTGTCTGTTTTTATGGCTGGTATCAATATTTTTGGTGGTTTTTTAGTGACGAGACGCATGCTTGCCATGTTTCAGAAGTCTTAAAAGAAGGATAAGACTATGGATTTAGGTTTCACAACTGCTGCTTACGTTGTTTCAGCTATTCTTTTTATTCTCTCTCTAGGTGGGCTATCTGGACAGGAAAGTGCAAAGCGTGCTGTCTGGTATGGCATAGTGGGTATGGCCCTTGCAGTTTTTGCAACATTAATTGGGCCAGGATCAGGTCTTTGGTTTTTCTCGATTGTACTTATTGCTGGTGGGGGTGTCATTGGCTACATGCTTGCGTCAAGGGTAGAAATGACCCAAATGCCTGAGCTCGTTGCCGGGATGCATGCTTTGGTAGGACTTGCTGCTGTTTTTGTAGGATTTATTGCAGACTTTGAAATGAGTAACGTCGCTCAAGCTAAAGAAGCAGGAACGGTAAAAGAGCTTACCGGATTTGCAGCTTTAATAGCAAAAAAGTCGGCTATTGAATTAAGTATCCTTCGCGTGGAGTTATTTTTAGGTGTATTTATCGGTGCCATAACGTTTACTGGTTCAGTTATTGCATACGGAAAGTTATCGGGAAAGGTGACCTCTGCAGCGACAAAACTGCCAGGTGGTCATGCTTTGAACGCAGGGGCAGCAATCATTTCGTTTTTATGCCTGATTTGGTACTTGCAGTCTGGAAGCTTGTTCCCAGTTATTTTGATGACACTTATGGCGTTTTTTATTGGCTTCCATCTCATAATGGGAATTGGGGGTGCTGATATGCCCGTGGTTGTTTCAATGCTAAACAGCTATTCAGGCTGGGCTGCTGCTGCTATTGGGTTCAGCCTAGGAAATGACCTTTTGATTGTTGTCGGGGCATTGGTTGGATCTTCTGGTGCTATTTTAAGCTATATAATGTGCAAGGCTATGAACAGATCTTTCGTATCCGTTATTTTGGGTGGCTTTGGTAGTACCACTGGGCCTGCCATGGAAGTCGAAGGTGAACAGATTGCCATTGATGCAGATGGTGTTGCAGCCGCACTAAATGATGCAGACAGCGTTATCATTATTCCAGGTTATGGAATGGCCGTAGCGCAGGCTCAACAAGCAGTTTCCGAATTGACCAAGAGGCTTCGCGCTCAGGGTAAGGAAGTACGATTTGCCATACACCCTGTAGCTGGTAGATTACCAGGCCATATGAATGTTTTGTTGGCTGAAGCTAAAGTCCCATACGATATTGTTTTGGAAATGGACGAAATTAATGAAGATTTTCCATCAACTGATGTGGCGATTGTCATTGGATCAAATGATATTGTTAATCCAGCGGCTCAGGACGATCCAAACAGCCCGATAGCTGGTATGCCAGTCCTTGAATGTTGGAAATCTAAACAAGTTTTTGTTTCGAAACGTGGTCAGGGAACAGGTTATTCTGGAATTGAAAACCCTCTGTTTTTTAAAGAAAATACGAGGATGTTTTATGGTGATGCGAAAGAAAGCTTGAATAAATTATTGACGCTGATCAATTAAGGTTAAAAAATTTCCCGGCTCTTTTTATTATAAGCCGGGAAGTTCCGATCTACTATCTGCGAATTTGATTAATAAATACCATTGAAAGTCAGGTTTTTTGCTAGGCCCGTTCTAAAAAAATATGCTTTCTGATAAATCTCAGCCGTCTATTGGCTAATTTAGCCCCTAATCCAATAAAAAAAATTGCAAAAAATGCAGAAACTGAAAGAGTCGAGATACCTGATATTCCAGCTCCCATAGTGCAACCCCCAGCTAAAACGCCTCCAAACCCCATCAGCATAGCACCGGTTATGTACTGGATAGTTTGTATTGGGGTCTCAAAACTTTTAATTTCAAATCGCTTTGATTGTAGACTTGATAAAAACGCGCTAAAAATCACTCCAGATATTAGACCGGTTCCAAATTTAGCGGATACTGATGTGGAGGCTAAAGACCAAAATAATGTGTCCGTTGCTGGTCTTGTAAAAGATAAACTTTCAAGCTCAATTGGTTCAAATTCATCGTATAATATGTAACCGGTGCCGAGCCAACCTAATACTGCTAAGTTACCAATGATAAAAGAAAAAACATATATTCTTAAATTAAGGCGAGCACGAGTTATTATGAGTAAGGAAATTATTGCCGCAATACATATAGCCACGGTTTGCAAAATTGAGTTGTTAGCCAAACCTGCAAACTCCCCTAAATAAAGCGTCGGTTCAGATAGCATCAATCGAGGGTAACTCAATGGCCCTTTCATTGTTGAATGTGCCGTTACTGCGAAAATTAAAATGACAAATAACGCTCTAATGTTTCCAGTCCCTGCAAGGACTGTCATTCTAGAAATACATCCACGCGTAAAGATCATTCCAATACCAAATAAAAAACCGCCAGTTGCAATCGCCAAATAAGGAATTTCGGAGGAATAAAATCTATGGTTTTCAAACGAAACCCACCCCTTATATATGACAGCTTGAGTACCTAAAGTCGCAATGGCCAGCGCAAAAAGCCAGGCAAATAAGGCTTGACTTCTATCATCGCTGATCAGTGCTCGCCGAAAACAGAATTTAATTTTTTCAGCGGAATAGCCAAACAATCCACCAAGCACTAGTGCAAAATAAAAACTCGCAGACGATGAGTTTAGATTTTCAATTCCTAAACTTTCAAACATAACAAATCCAACACTTATTTAGCGCAAGTGGTAAAATAATGGAAAATTTTCAAGAGCTTAAATGTTATTTAACTTTGATCTTAGAAGCACATTATTCTTATTATCTAATTAAATAAGAAATTATATTCCTGTCTAAAACATGAATTGAAAATTTAAGGTTGTATTCATTTCTATCATAAGTGTTATTGTACTTCTTTTATAATTGAGCTTAAACTTGGAGAATATAAAAATTTTCGTATATTTTATCTCTTAATCCAGAATCTAATTACCAAATTTATGGAGTTATAATGCCTGTAAAAAATAGATTTGCTGAACTTCAAAAAGAAATTTCTGAGTGGCGGCATGATATACATCAACACCCTGAAATTTTGTTTGAAACACTTCGTACTTCGGCTTTAGTCAAAGATAAGCTTATTGAATTTGGCTGTGATCAGGTGATCGACGGCATAGGTAAGACAGGTGTCGTTGGTGTTATAAACGGTCAGACAAATCGATCTGGTAAGGTCATTGGTTTGCGTGCAGATATGGATGCTTTGCCAATAAACGAAGAGACTGGATTAGATTATAAATCAAAAATACCAGGCGCCATGCATGCATGTGGTCATGATGGGCATACAAGTATGCTGCTTGGTGCAGCGAAATATTTATGTGAGACCAGAAATTTTGATGGTCAAGCAGTTGTGATTTTTCAACCGGCTGAAGAGGGGGGCGGTGGCGGTCTTGAAATGTGTAAAGATGGACTGATGGAAAATTTCAAAATCGACGAAGTGTATGGAATGCATAATTGGCCAGGAGTGGAACTTGGTAAATTTGCTATCAGAAGTGGTCCATTTTTTGCGGCTTCTGATTTCATAGAAGCGACTATTTCAGGAAAAGGTGGGCATGCCGCAAAGCCCCAAGAAACAATTGATCCAACGGTTATAGCCAGTCAAATTGTTGTAGCCCTGCAAACGATAGCCTCTCGCAGAGCTGATCCAGTGAAACAAGTTGTTGTTTCGGTAACGTCATTTGAAACGTCCTCTAATGCATTCAACGTCATCCCACAAGAAGTTAAAATAAAAGGAACAGTAAGAACTTTAGATCCAGAGGTGAGAGACTTGGCTGAAAAAGAATTCCTAAGGATTACCAAGCTTACGGCAGAGGCTTTAGGTGGTTCAGCTGATGCCAAATACACTCGCGGTTATCCAGTAATGTCAAACAGTGATCAGCAAACTGAATTTGCCGCAAAGGTAGCTCGAGATGTCTCAGGAAAATGTGATGAGGCACCCTTGGTCATGGGGGGTGAAGACTTTGCCTATATGTTGGAAGAAAGACCAGGTGCCTATATTCTTATAGGGAATGGAGATAGTGCTCCTGTGCACCATCCTGAATACAACTTTAATGATGACGCTATACCTTTCGGTTGCAGTTGGTTGGTTGAAATAGTTGAACAGAAAATGCCAGTTTGATTACCACTTAATCAAAATCTGAATGTTCTTTTCGCTACCCACCCGTATGGCTCATATGTCTGCTCATTTGGCCTTTGATATTCATTCTAGAATATTCAAAATCGTGACCTTTCGGCTTTTTAATGATGGCTGAGCAGATTGCTTCTTTGAGCATTTTAGGTTGAGCGGGATATTTGCGTATAATATCTCTTAAATTAAAAT
>NZGN01000068.1:0-11302 GCA_002691045.1 Marinovum sp. | reverse complement strand
AGCAACCTTATCCACTGCATTGTGTCGCCCAACGTCTTCCATATAAACTAACGGAACATCATCTTTACACAAAACAGTTCCGTGAATAGCCCCAGCCTCGAGGTATAAAGAAGGAATAAGATTTATTTTTTTTGAAAGGTTATACAAATGAGATAATTTGATTTCTGAAAATGGCAATTTTATATCTTCCAGGCCATCCATTATGTCGCCATATACCGTTCCAACAGCGCATCCACTTGTTCTTACTTTTCGGGATAATTTTTCCTCATAGTTTGTCTCACGTTTAGTCCTAACCACAACGACATTTAGATCCTCGTCCACGTCGGTAGCAGTAATTTGATCATCCAAATTAAGCATTCCTTGGTTTTTTAGATATCCTATAGCAAGAAGAGCAGGGTAATCTCCGATTGTCATTACCGTTACAATTTCTTGAGAATTTAAATAGATTGTAAGGGGCCGCTCAGTAACAACAGGCAATTCAGTCGTCTCACCCAAATGATTGATGCCAACAACTTTTGCAGTTAACTGATCGTTTTTTGGATCAGGACCAATTATCTTGCTTTTTTCCGAAGAATTTTTAGACAAAAAAACGCTCTTCATTTAAATCTTTCACCTGAAGAACCGTAAACCTGATTTTTTAACTGTCAATGTTTTGAGATTTTGGAATTTTATTTTTCAGCCAAATCAATTGACTCGCAAAATTTCAACAGAAAGACTTAGGCATTAATCAAAGCTATTAAAACCAATAAAACAATACATACAATCACAGTATTTGTGCTGAATTTAACAAAACCAGCAAATGTCTTTTCTTGATCTTTTGTATCCATGGACCCTTGTTTATGTTCAGACATTGTTTTTCCTCTAAATAGCTAAAAATCCCCTGACTTCATTTAATAAAGTTTTTAGCAGTTTTAAACCTCTAAATTATTTTTTATCAATTTTTAAGGGTGTAAACGTATGCACCTTTACTATTAAGTTCGCGCTTAACAATTTTTTTTCTATAAAGATGGTTAAGATGCGCAACCGCTTCCACAAGAGCAAGGCCATATTCATTGTCTGATATTTTTCTATTAAAAAGGACTGGAAAACAATCTACTGCTGTTTGTGGCTCTTTCAAAAAAGCAACCAACCTAGTTAGAGCACTATGATGGTTTTCTATTAGTTGCTTAAGCCTGTGAGGGAGACCATAGAAGGGCAGTTTATGCCCTGGCAAAACAAGTTGTTTATCGTTTGCAAATGGCAAGAAGGCTTCACAACTCGTTAGCCACTCTTGAACTGGGTCAGCTTCTGGTTCAGTTGCATATACGCCCAGATTTGGACTAATGGACGAGATAATTTGATCACCAGCAATGACAATCGGCTCATCTTCACACCATAGTGTTAGATGTTCAGGAGCATGCCCATTTCCAACCCTGACAATCCAACTGCGGTTCCCTAATGTTATTTTTTCACCATCGATAATACGCCTAAAGCCAAGTGGCATTTCATAAACAGAGTCCCCAAAATTAAATGGTTTTCCCGTAGCGCGCTCGTTCAAAATTAAATCATCCATACCCGCCCTAAGCCAAAAATTTATCGTCTCTTCTGTTGGCAATTTTTGGTAATCTAGCCTGAGCATTCGCGCCATCAGCCATGCTGTCCTACTCATCCAGAGCTCAGCTTTAAACTCTTTTTGAAACCAGCCCGCCAAGCCTACATGATCTGGGTGATGGTGTGTTACAATAACTTTGCCTATTGGCTTATCGTTGAACCACTTTTCTTTTATCTCGCCCCATATCGACTGCGTTTTCTTAGACCAAAATCCAGTATCTATTATTGTCCAACTACTACCTTCGTCGATTACATAAACGTTGACGTGATCCAGAGCCATTGGGAGAGGTAAGCGAAACCAAAAAATTCCTTTTGATACTTTTATTCGCTCACCAATCGATGGTGCCGAGTTCCATGGATAATCCAAGGTCAAGCCTCTAGCAATTCAGCGGCTGAAAAAGAATATAAGCCATCGCAGCCTTGCCTAGCTTGGGTCAAAAGCCCTAAATATTCTGGCATTAAATTAAAAATATAAAATCGAGCCAATTTTGTTCTTGGACCGTTACGACCCTCTTGAAGTGCACTTTTTAGGTGGAAGTAGCCTCCGAGCACCCTTCCAAAAGCGTTGAGAAAAGGTACAGCGCCAGCAAACCTATCATTTATATTTTTCTGCTCACACATCCACTCAACAGTTTTGGACAGAGCCTCACTCGCACGCTGAACTTCATTTGCGATTGAAGAGAAATCTACAGGACATTGCTTTATTGTCTCTTGAACCTCATCAATTATCGAAAAAGCAGCTTTTCCTCCATCCATTAACTTTCGTCCCACCAAGTCCATGGCTTGGATGCCATTTGTTCCTTCATAAATTGCTGTTACCCTTACATCCCTGTAATATTGGGCAGCTCCACTCTCTTCAATGTACCCCATACCACCATGAACTTGAATACCAAGTTCCGCCACTCGACAACCTATTTCAGTTCCAAATGACTTAGCTATTGGAGTAAGAAAGGCTGCACGCGATTTCCATAAACTATCATTTAACGCGTTGCCTAAATCTATTGAAACGGCGGTCGCCAAGGCTAAAGATCGAGCAGCAAAAATATCAGCTTTCATTGTCAAAAGCATTCGTCGAACATCAGCATGATCTAAAATTGTACCAATTCCATTTGGCACATCGGAAATACCTTGTTTTCTTGTATTCGCATAATTGAGCGCATGCTGATAAGCTCCTTCTGCCGCTCCAATTCCTTGACCACCAACACCCAATCGAGCGTTATTCATCATCGTAAACATCGCTCGCATTCCATCGTGAGGTTCACCTACTAACCAACCTGTTGCTTCATCATACTGCATTACAGCTGTAGGAGAGCCGTGAAGCCCCAATTTATGCTCTAGACTTACAACTTTTAATTTATTTGCCACACCAACATTTCCAAATTGATCTGGTATAAACTTTGGAACAATAAATAGCGAAATACCTTTGGTCCCAGATTTACCTTCTGGTAGCCTTGCTAAAACTAAATGACACACATTTTTTGAAAAATCATTATCTCCCCAAGAAATATAAATTTTTTGTCCACTAATCGCATAAGTTCCATCGCCGTTATCAGTAGCTTTTGAAGAAAGAGCCCCAACATCGGATCCAGCATGAGGCTCTGTTAAATTCATAGTACCACACCATTCACCTGAAATGAGCTTTGGTAAGTAAATATTTTTTATTGCTTCTGATGCATGATTTTCTAATGCTTCTATTTGACCTTGGGTCATTAAAGGATTGAGTTGAAGGGATAAACAAGCGGACGCCATCATCTCATTAACTGCTGTCGTGATAGACAACGGTAAGCCCATGCCACCATATTCGGGAGATGCAGAGGTTGAAACCCAACCGCCCTCGGCGATAGCTGTATAACCAGCGTCAAATCCCGGAGACGTTCTTACAACTCCATTTTCCAATCTTGCTGGACTTAAATCGCCTGCTCGTTGCAATGGAGACAACTTTTCTTCACACATACGACCTGCCTCAGCCAAAATTGCAGACACTGTCTCATCAGAGGCTTCAGAAAATTTTTCAGTATCAGAAACCAAATCATAATTTACAACGTGTTTTAAAATATATTCATAATCTTCTGTGCAAGCTCGATAGACCATTAAAGTTCTCCAATAATTGTTATTATCTTTACTTGGCAAAAGTTAAATAAAGATTTATTGAACAATTTCCTGTGCATACTTCAGACTTTAAAATAGCTTCAAATAGAACGCAGCGTCATAGAGTAATAAATTTGCAAACAAAAATTTTCAAACCTTCGAAACAAGATTTAGTGGAAGCAAGCGAACTTATTAAAGGGGGCGGAACGTTAGCTTTCCCTACTGAAACCGTCTATGGTCTTGGTGCGGATGCAACCAGCAATATAGCCGTGGCTAAAATTTACCAAGCCAAGGGCCGCCCAAGTTTCAATCCACTCATAATCCACTGTTTTTCAATAGATCAAATAAAAGCTTTCGCATTGTGGAGTTCCGAAGCCCAGGTGGCTGCAGACAAATTTTGGCCAGGACCACTAACCATGGTTTTACCATTATTGCCTGAGAGTAACATCTCGTCTTTGGCATTAGCAGGACTGCAAACTGTAGCCGTTCGAATTCCGGCTCATCCCATTGCTCAAAAAATCTTAAAGCTCTCAAATACCCCCATTGCAGCTCCATCAGCCAATCCATCAGGTACTGTAAGTGCAACAAAAGCAGAGCATGTCGTATCACGTTTATCGGGAAAAATTGAAGGAATTATTTCTGGTAAGGCTTCAAAAATTGGCCTTGAAAGCACCATTATTAGTTTGTTGACCGAAGCGAGTATTTTAAGATTTGGCGCCATAGGAGCAGCTGAAATATCAGATGTGTTGGGTATAAATTTAAAAAAGCCAGAACAAGACGAAAAAATATCTGCTCCAGGGCAACTTTCTTCACACTATGCCCCAAAGGGGTCTATTCGATTGAATAGCAAAACAATCAAAGAAAACGAAGTACACCTTGGTTTTGGTAAAGTTAAAAGTGACCTAAATTTATCAAAGACAGAAAATTTAATTGAGGCAGCTGCCAATTTGTTCGATTTTCTTCATAAACTAGATGAAATGGGCGCTGAAAAAATCGCAGTATCACCAATTCCTGAGAAAGGGATTGGAATAGCAATTAATGATCGCCTTAGAAGAGCCGCCGCCCCTAGGTAATACAATTAAGTCACGCACTTCCGAAATTAGATGAAATTTTTGATGGCTCGACACCACTATTTTTTAATGAATTTGACCATTTCTTCTCAAAGTCCAAACTAAAAATTTCTTGGTCATCTAGTTTGCCAAAAAGCCAACAGTTACTTGCTATTTCATTCTCTAGTTGGCCAGGGGCCCAGCCTGCATAGCCTAAAGCTAAAATTGATTTCTTGGGGCCTTCTCCTCTGGCTAAATCAGATAGAACTGTCAGTGAAGCAGTCATTGATACTGTCGAAGTGCATTTTAATGTTTCTTTTTCTTCGATATAATCGTCCGAGTGTAAAACTAATCCCCTATTCTTTTCTACAGGCCCCCCAAAAAGAATTGGAACTTCCAAAGGATCTGAACCTTGAATTTCTAAATCTTTGCAAATTGAGGTAAAAGATAAAGCTGGAAGCGGCTTATTAATGATTATACCCATCGCACCTTCTTTCGAATGCGAACATAAGAAAATTACAGTGTCTTGAAAAATACCTTGGTTCATTGCCGGGGTGGCCAGCAAAATTTTTCCACTAAGATCATTTAAATCAATTTGCAACATATTAATTTTCCTATGTAATAAACTAACTTATTCTTTTGAGAAAGGTTGGCAATACAGTAAAATTGATTATGAAAAGATATGAAAAAAATTATAGCAACATTACTTTTGATTGTTACTAGCAATTCAATTGCTTTTGGAAGCGGTCTCAAAAATGTTGAAATAATTGAAGGCTGGAAAAATTCAGATGCTTCAATAGTGCTCGGACTGAAAATTTCGCTCAATGATGGCTGGACAACATATTGGCATACACCAGGACCAATTGGGCTAAAACCAAAGTTTGATTTTTCAAATTCTGTGAACATAAATAAAGTAGAGGTGCTATGGCCTGGCCCAAAGGTGTTTGGCACATCTGCATTTGAATATATAGGCTACGAAAATGAAGTTGTACTCCCATTAACGCTAGAACAAAAAATAAGTACTGAACCAATAAATTTAAAAATTACAGGAAACATTGGTATTTGCCATGATGTGTGCGTCCCAATCGAATTTAAACTACAGTCTGGGTTAAAAACCATCACTAGAGAAATTAATCCCGATTTGTTGGCAGCATTAACAAGCTTACCACTTTCACCTTCTGATTTTGGCAAACAACAAGCTAGTTGTAGTATAACTTTTGGAGAAAACAGTTTTAAGATAACAGCAAATATTCCTTATTTAGTGAAGCCTGACTCGCAAATTTTATTTTCAATAAAAGATTACCGTCATAAACTTAGTATTAAACAACCAAGTCTTGTAAATCCAGGAAAACCTATCTCTGCTATTGGCGAATGGCATGATGAAGCTCATCTAAAATTACAGAGCGGTTTAATCACAATAACCCAAATTTATGGGGATGAGGTTATCGAGCAGAAGGGTTGTTAAACTCGAAGCATATTTTTGGATTTCCAAAATACAAAGTAACCCACTAAAGCAAACGCAAAAATAAATAAAAACGAACCGCTGAGAAACAACAGTAAAGCATTTAGCATAGTTTCCGGAAGGGTTTGAATTACTGTTATTTCACTAAGGAATGCTGGAAAAGACCCTGAAACAAGCATAAAACCAAGCGTCAATCCTGCCCAGATGATAACAGCTAAAGTTAGACTAAGAAATGAGCGTTGAATAAACCTATTTTGAGATCGTAATGCAAAAGAATAGGCTTTTCTATATCTTCTAATATCTTCCTGCATTGCAACTAAAGCTGGGATAACTAAGAGAACAATCAATAAACCAAAGCCCAAACCATAAACTAAGGTAATAACCGTTGGCTTCAAAAATTGAGCCTGAGTCGAACGCTCGTATAAAAGAGGGGCAAGACCCAAAACTGTTGTAAATGTCGTAAGGAAAACAGGTCTCAAACGATCCACAGAACCATCAATGATGGAAGGAATTATCCCTCTTTCTTTTGAGTATTCATCTATTGTTGAAATAAGAACTATCGAGTCATTTATTATGATCCCAGTCATTCCGATTAACCCTACGACTGTAAACATAGACATGGGTACGTCCCAAATATAATGTCCGTAAATAGTTCCTACCAAGCCAAAAGGAATTATTGACATAATGACAAAAGGTCTCGTCCAACTGGCAAATATCCAAGTTAATACAAGGTAAATTCCAAGTAACGTCAAAATCATACCAACACGTGCATCATTTAAAAAATCTTGTTCTTGCTCCGCTAAACCTGACATACGCCATTCCACTTGGTTTGTAGAAGCAATTTCAGGCAAAATTTCTTCTTCTAGAACTTTAAAAACTTTTTCTGCTTCTTCGGGAGTGTCTTCAGATACATCACCGGTAACGGATATGAGCCTAATGCCATTTTCCCGCCTAACGGTTGAAAAACCGACCTGTCTTTCAACACTTACAATATCGGCCAGAGGGACATAAACACCACTTTTTGCACGTAGTTGTGTGCGTTCTAGAAAATCGGAGGTTAATTCACCTTCTGGTAATTCAACCCGTATAGTCGCACTGCGTGGGCCTAAGGGATATGAAGCTGCTTCAACACCATTCAACCTATTACGCAGAACAACACCCAAGGTATCGATAGTAAAGCCTAAAGCTTTGCCCTGAGGCGTTAATTCAAGAATGATTTCTTCTTTGTCATAAGCCAAATCGTCCTCTACTGCAGAAACTACCGAGAAGGCTTCTAGCTCAGTTTTTAGTGCTTCAGCTGCATTCTTGAGAGTGCTGGCATCAGCTCCATAAAACTGAATATCTAATGCATCCCCCCCCGGTCCAGACCTCCATCCTCTGAACGAAATTGCTTCCATGAGTGGATGTCGTACAAGTCTATCTTGTAAGTCTCCAACAAAAGAGAAACTAGAGTAAGAACGCAAATCCGCGTCAATAAGTTCAACCGAAATTCCTCCCAGCAGATCCCTAGACTTATTTTCTGTACCGGAAAGCCCACGGCCAGAATTTCCACCTAATTCAGCTAGGACATACTTTACTGGATTACGACCATGTTCTTTTTCATATTCAGCTGCAAGCTCATCCACTGTAGTTTGAAGTAGCTTCATCATAGCAAGTGTGTCGGAGCGGCTTGCCGAATTAACCATCGCAAAGTTTCCTGTAACCGAAGATTGTTCAGGCGCATTAAAAAAACGCCATGTTACGGAACCGTTTATAAACAAAACTACTTGCGACGCTAAAACGAGCAGTGTTCCAGCTAAAACAACATAACGAGCGCGGATAACTAGTTTTATAAACGGACGGAATAAATTTTCTCTAAACCATACAAAGCCTATGTTTACTATATGACTAGGAAGATCATACCACTTTATTTTTGAGCTGTTGTTTATAGAATGAGCCATATGATTGGGTAAAATCAAAAAACACTCAACCAGCGAAGCTAATAGAACTACGCTTACTGTAAATGGTATATCAGCAATCAAATCCCCAAATCGACCTCCTATTGCAACCAGGCCAAAAAATGCAATTACGGTTGTAATAGTTGCAGCTAGAACAGGCATAAACATTCTTTGAGCCGCAGTCTCGGCAGCTACAACAGGGGGGAGTCCTGAACGAGCACGGGAATCTGCATGCTCTCCGACCACTATAGCATCGTCAACGACAATACCTAACGTGATAATAAGCGCAAAAAGTGAAATCATATTAATAGTAATTCCCGCTGTATACATAAGAGCTATGGCTGTGAGCATTGCAGTTGGAATGCCTGCAGCCACCCAGAATGCTGTTCTCGTATTCAAAAATAAAAATAATAATGTGACCACAAGGCCAAGGCCCATGAGTCCATTATCAAGCAGCATATTTAGCCGACTAGATATAGTCTCGGCGCGAGTACGAATTAATTCTAATTTAGTTCCTTTAGGAAGCGTTGCTTCTAAATCTCTAGCGATAGTTTCAACTTTATGTTGGATATCAATAGCATCGCCTTGTTGGTTCCGATCAACTCGTATGCTTATAGCGGGATTTTTACCCACGAAATAGGTTCTTTCCCTATCTATACCATTTACATTTAATTCGGCGACATCAGCTATCGTAAGCTTTGACCCATCTGGGTTTGACCGCAAAACAATAGATTGAATATCTCTTGCTAATCGCTTCTCAACACCCGTTCTAACCCTTGCGTTTGCACCATCTACATCACCGGCTGGATCCGCATTAACCTCTTCAGATATAGCCATTGCAATTTCTTGCATGGTAATATCGTACATTATCAAATTTGAGGTTGGAACGGATACAACGGTTTCTGGAGCGGCCAAACCTCTCATTGTTGTCCGAGTGACGCCAGCTGTAAAAAGCCTCATAACAAATTCATCAGCAAATAAACCCAATTGATCTACCGCAACAGGACCAGAAATGACGACATCGGTTACGCGATCGCTCCACCGGCCTCGGATAATCGTGGGATCTTCACTATCTTGTGGAAGGGAAGTGACACTGTCCAACGCCGTTTCAACATCCACCTTTGCTCTTCCCATGTCCCAACTGGGTTCAAATTCTAGAGATATCCGCGCTCTGCCTTCATTTGATGTGCTACTTGCTCCACTTACTCCATCAACACCAAGTAAAACAGGCTCCAAAACTCTAACGATGGCTGAGTCAACATCTTCGGCACCAGCACCTTGCCAAACAATACTTATATTTATGTTGTCAATTATTATGTCTGGGAAAAACTGAGAGCGCATTTTGGGTAGAGCCAAAAGCCCAGATACGATTAAAATAACTAAAAGCAGATTAGCCATAGTTTTATGGCGTATAAAATACGATAATATGCCATTTGCTGCATCAGGTGATAATCGGCTCATTTTATTATCCCCCCATCCTACTCTCGATGCGATTTACCATTTCAGCAGGAACTTTTTCTTTTTTTAGTTTGCCAATAGTTCGTTCTTTTGCGGTTTTCGGTATCCATTGATTATTTTCAATAAAGTTGATTAACTTTTGTCGCCTGTCTTCAGTTAACTCTATCATTTCGGGGGCCTTTGGGGGTTTTTCTGCCTCTCCCGATCTAACCGCTCTTACTTTTATCCCTGTACCCAAAAGTGGAGATCGTTGTGCAACTACGTCTTTACCAGGTAAATCGCGTGAACGAATTATCACATTATCACCTTGGCGACGTAACAAAGAAACATTTACGTTTTCAAGGCGATCCTTGTCATTCAAAACTAGTACCTGATTATCTGCGTTAAGAGCAGATGCCGGCAAATTGATCGCAAACCTTAGCTCAGGTTCGTCTACCTTCACAACCACATAGTCGCCTGGTTTAAAACCCACAGCTTTATCCAACTTAGCATATAAAAGTCTTCCCGTCTGACCTTCTGCTACCGATCCACTATCTCTTTCAAGAACAGCGTTTGTGGCAATTTCTGATCCCATGAGGTTCAATGAAACAGATACACGAGCACTAACAAGTTGACCGGCTTCATTTAAAAGTCTGCTATACTGCTCAGTAGAAACCCGAAAAGCAACCTCTAATGAATTAGGATCGATCAAACGTCCGATGCGCTCATTTGCTCCCACTATGCCACCTTCAACCAGAGAGATATTACTTAAAACACCATCAAACTTGGAAAAAAGTTTTGTGTCTTCTAAACGCCTAGAGGCATCATCTAATGCAAGTTGAGCTCTAATTAACCGTGTTCCAGCGCTGGCACCGCGGGCTTTAGCCTGATCTATTGCACTACGCCTATTCAATACAGACTGCTCAGCAGAAGATAATGCAAGTTCAGCGGCTTCCACAGCGGCTTTGGTTCCCACTCCCCTAACCTGTAAATCCTTTTGGCGCGACAAAGCCAATTTTCTTAGATTTGCCTGCTTAAGGGCGGCTTTGAGTTCATCTTGGCTCAGTGATAAGGCTCTTCCAGCGTCTTCCACCTCTGCCTGGGCATCCATGATATCCGCCTTTGCCTTTAAATATGAAGATTGTGCGTCGGCATCGTTGAGTTCAACTAGTTTCTCACCTAATTTTACTTGTCCACCGTCCACAAAATTCTTTGAAAGTTCTGTTACTTGTCCTCCTATTGCTAGTCTTAAATCTAGTGTTCGACGACTTTTTATTTCTCCAAAAGCTTCAAGTTGAGGAGTGATAGATTTAGGTTCGGCAGTAACAACATTAACAGCAAAAGTACGTTCCCTCGGCTGAGGGGCTCGTGCCTCCTGGGCAAATCTTTCAGTTAAAGCATCTTTAATAAGAGAACCTGCATAGGCTAAGATACCTAGTGATAGGGTTAAAAGCGTTAAACCTATCAGAGCCTGACGAAAAAAACGCATAATGGTAACTTTCAATTGTTTATTATAAAGGATCAAAGCGCAGCTGAACCTACATTCTTTAATTCCTTTAAACCAGAACTAGCTGGAAAACTAAAAAATCCAAGGTACTTGCGATAATTTCTACTACTATTTTCTTTTTAAATGTTCATCTAACCTCGGCATTATCTCCACAAAATTACAAGGCTGATGTCTGAAATCTAGTTGCTTTACTAAAATCTCATCCCATGCATCTTTACATGCATTGGGACTT
>NZGN01000122.1:0-7739 GCA_002691045.1 Marinovum sp. | reverse complement strand
GGTAACACTGTTGTCAGTAAATGCACCTGGAATTCCACTTGTGGTCACAGTTTTATCTCCAACATTTGTAAGAGCTACTCCACCACTTATTATCGTTCCTGAACTTAACGTGTAGCGTGCGCCCAATCCAATTGTGTCGTATCCATCAGTGGTCGAAAGTAAAGAAGTACCTGTTGGCTCAGAGTCAGCCTCAAAACTGTAAGACGCGGATAATGATAGCTCATCGGATATTTTGCGCCCGACCCCTATTGAATACGATGTAGTATCAGAGAAAGTTGAAGTCGGAGCAGCTTGCGTTTGTGGCGCAACTGCAATTTGGTGATTTGACCAATCTGCCCTTCTTATCGATCCGAATACCAATGTGTCTTCTGCAACACCCGACTGGAAGTTAATCGTTTGATAATCGGGTATTGATCCAGTTGTAATTCCTGTTGCTGTGCCAAGCAACCCGCCTGTTGTCGTCAATTCAAAATCTACATCCTGTTCGATTATATACTCTACTCGAAGTGCTATATCTTTTATTTCATAAGCCACACCTGCTATGTAGCCAGTTTCTGATGCGCCAGTTGCTGTGGCGGCGGAAGTTGCGCCGGATAATTTAAAAATATCGGCAGTCGCATCTGCAACAGAGGTTCTTTTGACTCCCCCTAATACACTGAAATTTTCCCCAATAGCATATTTACCCATTACAGCCAAAGCATCAATTTCTAAATCTACCATTGGTCCTGCTGTATTAAAGCCTGGAATTTGTGAACCCGCACCTTGGTAATTTAAACTTATCCCAGCTTGATTGTACTGTGCGAAGCCAACCGCGATTGTATCATTCACGTCAAATTTTACAGAAATAGCCGCGCCTGACACATCTTCATACATTGAGCTTGTGGGCGCAAACATATTATCTGTAACATCGTAGTTGCGGTTTGAGTATGTAAACTCTGCATAACCACCTGTTTCAAACATAAACGCCGTTGGTAAAGGCGTTCTTTCCGCTCCACCTGACATAGCCAGTGTTGGCGCAAGAAACGAGCTTGTCAAAAGATACGTAATTTTTTTCATAGTAACCTCCCATTTTGGGTACAGTTTGGCGGTATCCTAATGGTAGGTCAAGCGCATTTATTATTGATTTGTTAATCTCGAAACAAACATTCAAGCGATTGGTACTTTGTTAAAAATTTTGAGGGTATTTGATCTAATTGACAATATGTAATGAATTATTTTTAATTGCCGATAATTTTGCAAAATATTAGCTAATTTTAATTATAGTTTAGCTAACTCATCAAACGGGATTTCTTGAGAAATTTTGCTTGCTATAACTTCACTTGCGCTCTGAACTACTATTTGTTCGATTGAAGTAGGGCTGTGATCAAAATTTTTCAATAAGGCTAGTAAGTCATCGTCAAACTTTTCAGTGTTTACTCGCTCTTCAAGGTTTGTTGGAATAGACCCCTTAGTTGCTCCAAAGTTTAAAAGGGTTTGTTCTGACACGGTTATGTCGGGGGAAAGTGATCTAAGGGTGTTTCCTTTGTTGTCTTTAATCACAGCTATCTGTTCAGTCAAAAGACCGTCATCATTAAAGTTAGACTGTATTTCCACTTTTGGTTCATGCATGACTCCGGTTTGTTCTCTAGCTTTTCTAACAATATCTTTAGAACTCATTATAGACTGCCAATCTCGAGTGTCTTCATTCCCGCCGACAACTCCATAAAGAATTTCTGAGGCAGTACGACTAAGTTTTATCCAGCTTCCATTGGTTTCAGCATATAAATCTTCTAAGTTTTGACCAGACATTGCCTCCATTAGCTCACGCATATTTGGCTTCCTGGGGTTTTGCGGGTCATATGCATAGTCTGGATCTACCCAGCTAGGAATTACTTCTGTAGGTTTTGCGGTTGTAGAAAGTCGGAATTCTACTTCTTCACTGCGGACTGCGCGGTCATTTTCTAAACTAGCTGTGAGTAAATCTTTGAATTTTTTTGCATTACTTGGCGTGTCATCTGACACCGTCGGCTTGAGCTTAGTTAATTCCGTTATTAAGTGATCAATTTTACTGACTATTTGCATTTTTTGGCACCTCTTCCGAAAAGAAGACCAGCAATTTCCATGCCAAAAAAAATATTATTCGCGAAACGCTGTATCTCTGGTCTTAGATATAGGTTGCCAAAAATAATCCAGTATAGTTCTCTTGCCGGATAAGACGTCTATCGAAGCCACCATCCCCGGAAGAATTACAACTTCACTGCCATTATCTTCATATAGGGTGCCAAGCATCGACACATCTACTAAATAGTACTGTTCTCCAGTCTGTTGATTAGCGATTGCATCCGCAGAAATACTGCTTACGGTTCCATCTATTCTACCAAATTTCGAAGGATCATATGCAGTCAAAGAAATTTTTACATCTTGCCCGATAGCAAGATCAGCAATATCTTTGGGGCTAATCTGTGTTTCAACGATCAGTGCAGATCCAGTTGGTACTATTTCCAGCAATACTTCACCCGTATTTATATAAGCGTCAGCCGTGGTGTAATTAATACGGTTTATAACGCCATTTACGGGAGATCGAACTGAAGTTCTTTCGACACGGCTCTCCAAAGCGGGAATTCTGGCTGTAAGCTCTGCTATTTCTCCCTGAATTGCAGATAGGTCAGTCAAAGCGCTTGTTTTATAAGCTTGTTTTTCAGCCTTAAGCTGTTCATCAATTTCGTCTAATCCCGAGACCAATCGTTGTTGACCGCTCTCTGCTGAATTTGCTTGGCCTATGCTTTCTTCTTCGTCGCGTTTTAAAGCTATCAATCTAGTTTCTGGTGCTAAGCCACTTTTTACCAAAGGTTCAAGAGTCCCTATTTCACGTCTGATCAAGGCAAGACCATTAGAGGCGGCTTTAAACTTTATTTTAAGTTCTTGGATCTCGTTTAATTTCTGAAGGCGCCGCTGCTCTAATATTGCAGATTTAGTTCTCAGATCATCCAGCCGTGCTCGATATAAAGCTAACTCCGTGGATACAGCGTTTGGGACAGCTTCCATTAGAGGCTGTGGGAAGTCTGGTATCTTTTCGTCTACTTCTGCTTTCAACCGAATAAATTTTACAGATAAAGTTGAATATCGTTTTTGTGCTTGGTCTAATTGTGTTTTTGCATCAATAGGATCGATATCAAATAGCAACTGGCCTTCTTTTATAAAATCGCCTTCGTTGACATACCGCTTTTTAATTACTCCTGGTTCTGAGGACTGAACTAATTGATTTTGGGCTTCTGAAACGGTTCTGCCGGAGCCTCTGACGACGCTGTCTATCTCAGAAGCTGCCGCCCAAACAAATACTACTGATATTAAAGTAATAATAACAAGTAATAATATTGATGAGGAGTGACGCTGTTTTCCTGCAAGCTCTCTTGCCAGCTTTCTGAATTCTCTATCGCTCATTACTTGGCAACCTTTTTTATCCCGAGCTGTTCGGGGGTTTGGTCAGCTATAATTTTACCGCCTTCCATCACGAAAACTCTATCGACCATAGCTAAAATTGGATTTCTGTGTGTTACGATCAACATAGTTTTGTCCTTGCAAAATTCATTCAATGCACCAACAACTTTTTGTTCCGTGCCCTGATCCATTGAACTTGTTGGTTCGTCGAGAAGTAAAATATCAGGCTTATGGATTAAGCTCCTAGCCAAATTTATTGCTTGCTTCTGACCACCAGACAGTCCAATGCCTCTTTCTTTGACCTCCAGGTCGTAGCCCTTTGGGTGCGAGCCTACAAAGTCATCGACCCCTGCTACTTTACATATTTCTAGCACATGCTCATCGTCATATTCATTGAAACCCATTTGAATATTTTCCCTGATTGTTCCAGAAAATAACCAACTGTCTTGAAGCATCACACCAATATTTTTTCGAACATCAGCTGGATCTATTTGTCTAACGTCAATACCGTCTACTAATATCGCTCCGGAAGTAGGTTCAATCATGCCAGCAATAAGTTTCGATAAGGTAGATTTCCCAGAGCCCATTTTGCCAACAAGCGCAACTTTTTGGCCAGCAGGGATTTTAAATGAAATATTATCTATGGCGGCTTGCTTCGTTCCATCAAATTTAAAGTTGACATTCTTAAACTCAATTTCTCCATTAAGTGAGGACCTACTTATTGGCGAGAGATTTGCTGCGCTGTTGAAATCCTTTCCGATTAAGTTTGATAAACTCTTGTATGCAGTCAGAGCTCCATTAGCCCTCGATAAGGTATTGGCAAGCTGTGAGAGTGGGCTCATTGTTCGCCCTCCCAGGATAACTGCCCCAATCAATGCGCCTTGTGTGATTTGGCCATCGACAATTAAGTAAACACCCAAGAATATTGCTGCTACTTGAGCGTACTGCTGAACTGATGCAGCAAAGTTAACAATAAACATACTCAAAGCACGTATTTTGTTCCCACCGTCAGATTGATTGTTAAGCGCATCCTCATATCGCTTTCTCATCAACTTACCCGAGCCAGTGGCATTCACCGTTTCTAATCCATTTAAAGTTTCTACCAAAACGGCCTGTTTATTCATTCCACTATCAATTGACCCTTTTGTAACTCGTGCCAGAAATGGTTGAATTCCAAGACCAACTATAATTACCAAAGGTACAGCTGCCAAAAAAACGTAAGAAACAGGGCCCGCTATTAGCGAGATTACGTAAATAAAGAAAAATACAAATGGCAAATCGATTAAAATTACTAATGTGGAAGAATTGAAAAACTCTCGAAGCGTTTCAAACTCTCGAATTGTGCCTGCCATTGCGCCAGTTTTTTGTCTTTGTTCATCGGGGGTCAGTGTAAGTATTCTCTCAAACAGTCGTCGAGAAATTTCTAGATCAGCACTCTTTGACGCCGTATCAATGAAACCAGCCCTCAAACTTTTAATTAAAAAATCGAAACCCAAAGCAATTACCACACCGATGCTTAATACAATCAATGACTCGAATGCTCCATTTGGAATAATTCTATCGTAAACTGTCATTGTAAAGAGTGCTGTAGATAACGATAGAAAGTTAGATACCATAGCGGCTATCATTACTTGGACGTATATCCATTTACTTCTGCGGAAGGCACTAAAAAACCAATGGCCGCTAAGCTCAGCCTTTTCGCGTTTATTTAGCTCTTTTGCGATTATTACGTATTGAGAAAATTCTTCAGAATAGTCATTAAATGTAAGTTCTTTTTTTGTCTGATTTACTGCATTCGTTATTATTACAGTTCTATCATCAGATGCTGAATGAACTAAAACTGGGTCACCATTTTTTGAAAAGGCTATAAGTGGAAAAAAATCTTCCGAAAGTTTTCTGATGTTCAAACGTCCAAAACTAGCTTTGAAGCCAAGATTAGATAAGGCGTTTACTGCCTCCTTGGGGCCTGCAATGGTATGCGAAGTACCAATTGCGTCTCTCACGGCGGCTCCACTTTTTCTAATGCCGTAATGTCTTAAAAGCAATCTTGTGGCCGAAATGAGCGATTTCTCTAACTCAATTTTATCAGTGGCTTCTATATCTGGGGAAACTGACTCTATTAAACCTTTTTCCACTTTACTAGGTTTTATCTTAGCGAGAGTTGCTCTCGCTTGTTTTTTTTCATCATTTTTAGCATCTACTGCTTCGGTCATATTAAAATCCCTTGAACCGCGATAGCTGCTATATAGGCAGAGATATCTTTGAGAACAACCTTCGAAGACTAAGTCTTGCAATTTGTGTCATATTTGTAATAACGCAGTAGCAGATTTTGCTATCCAGAGATAAAATGATTCCTTTCCCTGACATCAGTCCAGAGATTTTTTCTATTACCTTATTTGGGGTGACTTTTGCCCTTCGTTGGTATGCATTGTCATATATCGCAGGTTTTATTTGTGCTCTCTGGGTTATGAAATTTTATGTCAAAAGAGAGACTTTATGGGTGGATCATAGCCCACCAATTACCGCTTCTCAAGCGGACTCAATTCTTACTTATTTAATAATTGGGGTAATTGTTGGTGGACGCTTGGGCTATGTATTATTTTATAATTTGAATTACTATCTAGCAAATCCGATCTCCATACTTAGGATTTGGGATGGGGGAATGGCATTTCATGGTGGGTTCATAGGCGTCATATTGGCCGTCATGATTTTCTGCCGTGCCAACGCAGTTCCATTGTGGTTTACTGCTGATTTGATAGCTGTCTCGACGCCTCCCGGCTTGTTATTTGGGCGCGTCGCCAATTTTATAAATGCCGAGCTTTGGGGTCGTCCTACTGATGTTTACTGGGGTGTCATATTCCCTGGTGAGCGAGCTCAGCAATGTGAAGGTGTTAACGGCCTCTGTGCTAGACATCCTTCTCAACTTTATGAAGCTGGATTGGAGGGTATTTTACTTTTCCTGATTTTAATCTACTTTGCATCAACCGGAAAATTTAAAATACGGGGTTTTTTAACTGGAGTTTTTGCCATCGGCTACGGCATATCGAGATTTATCGTTGAATATTTTAGGGTGCCAGATCCACAATTTTTTTCAGCACAAAACCCGTATGGTTTTGCTTTAAATTTTGGAGATTATGGTCTTACCATGGGCCAGCTTTTATCATTGCCAATGGTTCTTGTAGGTATAGCTCTTTGTGCTGGTTGGGCAGTGCGCAATACAAAAAAAAGCAATGATATTTTTTAGGCTTGTTCTTTACATTATTTGCTTGTTTTCTATTGGTTGGAGCATTCTGTTCTTTGGTGGGCCGTCGCTTATCAAAAAGCTTGCCGTTTCATATACTGGTGGTGCTGTAAAACTTTCAAATGTGAGCCTGTCGCCGATGTTTCATGTAAAAATTGGCAGACTTGATTTCACCATTCCAAATATGAACGATGGCACTACAACTTCTGGGTTTTCACGTTCAACTGAAATAATTTGGTCAGTACAAAATGGTCGGCCATTTCTGACATTTGATGTTGGACCCACATACGTAGAAGAAATTTTCTCGCTTGAAAATATAAAAATACATACCCCGTCATTCAATAAGATGGATTGGCAAAATTTACTGTTAGTTGCAAACGCCAGTGACTTGGTAATGCATTCGCTAGGTGAGGCTGACAAAGTTTATTTTGATGGAAATTATAGTAGTACCTCCAATAGAATTATCGATCTATCTATTGATGCAAGAGTTGTGAATTTAAAAGAGTTTGATCAAACCCTATCTGTGGATGTGGTTACTTTTGCTTTTGATGAATTCGATTTAACTTCATCGCTTGGAGACCAATATTTTTCAGGGCGCTTTACAGCAAAAAATATTGCCAGTGAAAACCCTGTTTTTATGGCACAAAATGGTACTGGTAATATAAATATTTCACCATTGACCAAGAATGTATCTCTAGACTTGCTTAACATGACCTTCGCCTCTTCTGGAGGAGCAATTAATAAGGTTAACCTTTCTGCTGATTATAACACGGGCTATGCGCTTAACAATTTGAGCCTGAACCTAACAAATGGAACTTTTGGAAACAGAGCTCCAAGTTTTTCAAATATTTCAGTTGATATGGTTAGGAGGAATGATAATTTTTCCGATTTTATTTTTTCTGGAGATTTACATGAATTTGAATTCTATAATGAGGACAATTACGTTGGTTTAATACCCGCTAGTAATTTTAACGCGAGGTTGGAATTTGATGAAAAAAGTTCAAACCTTCTTGGAAACTCTAACATTCGGTTTGCGAGCACTGATGCGGTAGGTATCAGTGGCTCAGCAGAAGTAGGTCTC
>NZGN01000067.1:0-8286 GCA_002691045.1 Marinovum sp. | reverse complement strand
TGATCTTTTACATAGGTTTGAAGAGCGTCCCCAATATTGATATGGATTCCTGAAATTTGATATTGCATAATTATTTCCTTACATCAGCAATGTGAGGTGGATTTTAATTAGCTTGCAATTAAAAGCATATAATTTAAATTCTCCGAGCCCCGCAGTGAAGGCCCTTGTCAAAAAAAGCCGCCGCTTAGATTGCCTTATGGTACAATTCAAAAACTTTGAAGCAATTATGTCAATAAAAATGAATAGAGAATAAACTTGTCACTAAAGTATATTAAAGTCTTTTCCTAGATAAACTCTTCGAACATTATCATTGTTTATAACATCCTCGGGCAAACCGGATATAATAACTCTACCATCATGTAAAATGTAAGCCCTATCTACAATCTTGAGTGTGTCTCGGACATTATGATCAGTGATGAGAACTCCAATACTGCGGCTTTTTAAATCTGAAACTAAATTTCTAACATCATTTATTGAAATTGGATCAACACCAGCGAAAGGTTCATCCAGTAATATATATTTTGGATCAGTGGCTAGAGCCCTAGCAATTTCCACCCTACGTCTTTCACCACCTGACAAAGCCAGAGAAGGTGTTCTCCTTAAATGTTCAATACGAAAATCTGATAATAATTTTTCTAATTTTGCTTTACGTTCTGATTTTAAGGGTGTTGATATATCAAGAATGCAATTGATATTTTCTTCAACATTTAAACCTCGAAATATGGAGGTTTCTTGTGGCAAATATGCCAAACCCATTCTTGCTCTGCGGTACATGGGCATGGTTGTAACATCCAAACCGTCTATTTTAACTTGGCCACCATCTGACGAAATCAGACCTGCTATAGAATAAAAAGTAGTTGTTTTTCCAGATCCATTTGGCCCTAGCAAAGCCACTACCTCGCCCCGTCTTAATTCTAAGGAAATATCTTGAATAACTACACGTTTTTTAAAGCTCTTTCTGAGCCCTTTAACATGTAAACCAGTATCAGATTTTAATATTTTGAGCGAAGCCATTTAATTGGTACTAGTAGATATTGTTGTTTTTACGCTACCCGAAAATTCGGTTAGACCTGTTTCCGTATCTATAAAAATTTTGTCAGCAAGTATTTTGTTAGAACCCTGTATCAGATGAGCATTTCCTACAAGAGAAATGGCGTTATCTTTCAGAGAATATATAGCGTTTTCTGCCCTTACAATATCGCCGTCACTTTGAAGCTCAACATTATACTCTGCAAAAATTTTTTCTAATTTATTGCCATTTTCTGAAAAAATAGCTTTAATGTATTCCGCGCTTAATACAGAATTGCCTTGTATGATTTTTACCTTATCAAATAATTCTGCTAAATTATCTTTCTGATTGAGGATTAAACGTTCTGAACTAAATTGCATTGGTTTGCTGCTATCTGTTGCTATAGAACCAAATCCAACGTTTTGTGCACTTGTTGCACTAGACAGCAATACGAAGAGTAAAAAGACTTTGATAAATTTTGACAAGTTTGAGCTCTTAAATTTTTCAATCCTCATTATATACCATTTTTACGCCTTTAGTAAAACTTATAACTATACCATTTGAAATATTTTCTCTGAATATTTCAAGCTGTCCTGCTTCAATGTTGCTATTTGAAAAAAAACCGTTTACTGGCCCATCTGCCGTGATAAATATTCTGTCAAGTGCGGTAGATATTTTTGGGGCGGTGACGCGAATATCATTACCCGACTCTAATATGACATTTTCTGAAAAAGTTAGATTATTGTCCTTTTTTTTGAACACTGCAATATCAGATGACAAGATTATTCTGGAGCCATTTCCAGGAAAAACTTTTAGATTTCCGAACCTTACCAGAGCAGTATCTTTCGTATTCGTCGAGATAATTTGTTTTGCTGCTATTTGAATTTCGTCTCCAGAATTAGTTATTGACGAAAAAAGCGGCTTGGTTAGGCTATCATCTAAGGTTGTGAAATCTATTTCATTAGCAAAAGGAATTTTAGAACTTAGTTCTAATTTTTTGGCAGACGAAAAAATCAAAGCAATAGCTAATAAACCCAAAATAATTAAAACAAGTTTTAAATAAAAAACTGTATTTGAATAATTTAATTGAAATAGTTGCATCTATCTAACTGTTAATGTTCGAAAATATCAGTATCACTCCAACCTTTAACGTCTAATGCTGCCCGAACAGGTAAAAATTTGAAACACTCGGTAGCTAAATTAGTTCTGTTTTCGCGGTCAAGCATTTCGTTTAATTTTTCACGCAGGCGGTGTAAATACATAACATCAGTGGCTGCATACTCTATTTGAGCTTTGGTTAAAGTTGCAGCTCCCCAATCGCTTGATTGCTGCTGTTTAGAGATATCAACTTCTAAAAGTTCTGAAAGTAGGTTTTTTAGTCCATGACGATCTGTATATGTCCGAGCAATTTTACTAGCAATTTTAGTACAATAAACAGGTGAAGCCAGAAGGCCAAACGTAGAATATAAAATTGCTATGTCAAAACGTCCAAAATGGAAAAGTTTAAGGACATTACTATCGGATAGAATTCTGATTAGGTTTGGAGCATTCTTTTGATTTTTTTCTAATTGTACAATATGGGTATCACCATCACCAGATGAGAGTTGTACGACGCAAAGTCTGTCTCGAATAGTATTTAGCCCCATACTCTCACAATCGATTGCGACTATCTGGCCTAGGTCGAGGTTGTCTGGTAAATCTTTACGGTATGTAAAATTAGTCACTGGTTTTTCCTTTTTTCCAAAACCCTTTGTATTCAGATAGCTACTAGCTTGCGATCTAGCAACCGTAGAAAATTTATATTTAATTAGATCAAATTTAATAATACACTAAAACATGAACAGGCAACTTGATAAGTTGTATATTTTTATCAAGGCTAATTTGACGAAAAATGATCTCAAATAATTTATTTTCTCTTGAGGGCAAAACAGCTCTTGTCACTGGTGGATCTACCGGTCTTGGGCTCATGGCAACCGCTGGTTTGGCCGCAGCTGGTGCGACAGTTTTCATTGTTTCTAGAAAATTAGAAAATTGTAAAAAAGCAGCCAATAAAATTAATGACTTCAATTTTAAAGGCCAGGCTATCCCTTTTAAAGGTGACTTAAGCAGTGAGGATGGGATTAGTAAAATAGTTGACGAACTTCATACTAAAAATACAGAACTTCATGTTTTGGTTAATAACGCTGGAAGAACATGGGGATCTAATTTTGGCAGTTTTCCTTACGATGCTTGGGAAAAAGTTTTAAATCTTAATTTATCGGCTCTATTTCACTTAACTCAAAAACTGGTTCCGTTGTTAGCGGCCTCTGCAGAACGAGATTCTCCGACACGTGTCATTAATATTGGTAGTGTCATGGGTGAGATTCCAATGGGTGATGGTGCCTACTCGTACGCAGCCTCCAAATCTGCAGTTCATCATATTACCAAAATTTTAGCTAAGGAATTAGCTGATAAAAACATAACAGTTAATGCACTCTCGCCTGGCCCATTTAAATCTAACATGACAGATTTTGCGATTGGAGACCTTAAAGGTAGCACCCGCGTTTCCAAAAGAGTTCCTTTAAAACGCATAGGACAAACTGAAGATATCGCGGCTTCCATTCAATTTTTATGTGGTAGAGGGGGTTCATATATCACTGGAGCAATACTGCCTATTTCAGGCGGAATAAATGTTTCAACAGGACCGAGTATTTTTGGTGAGGATTGATTTGCTGAGTTTCGAAGATCTAAAGAGAAAAAGAGGTTTAGAGGTGGGCGTTTCAAAATGGTTCACCATTGATCAAGAAAGGATCAATAAATTTGCAGATGTGACAGAGGATTGGCAATATATTCATGTCGATTCAGTTGCTGCTATGAATACAACGTTCAATGGTACTATAGCGCATGGTTTTTTAACAGTTTCGTTACTTTCTGCTATGTATTATGATGCGGTTCCTGAGTTGGAGGGATCAGAATTAGGAGTAAACTATGGATTTGATAAGATAAGGTTTCTCTCACCAGTGACAGCCGGATCTAGGGTGCGGGGTCACTTTGAACTTGTTGATATTCGAGAGGTAAGAGATCTTGAGGTGTCGATAAATTGGCGTGTTGAAGTTGAAATAGAAAACTTTGAAAAACCAGCGTTAGTTGCACAATGGATTGGGCGTCAGTACTTATCAAAAGGCTGGAGTCAAAATGGCCAAAAATAAATTTGATTTTGACGCTGTATCAAAATGGGCTGAAATAAACATTGATAAATTCTCCAGACCCGCAAGTTATACTAAATTTAATTCTGGTCAGTCCAATCCAACCTATCTCATTGAAACCTCACAAAAGAAATATGTTCTTCGTAAAAAACCTGATGGTAAATTATTAAAATCAGCCCATGCAGTTGATAGAGAATATAGGGTCCAGTTGGCTTTGGAAACTAGCGAGGTGCCAGTTCCTAGAATGGCCGCATTTTGCTCTGATCTTAGTATTCTAGGTACTGAATTTTATATTATGGAACATATAGAAGGTACTTGTTTTGAGAATCCATGTCTAAATATCGTTGAAAAGGATCACCGTTATTCAATCTTTGAAGAAATGAGCACTATTTTAGCAAAAATACATAAAGTTGATTTATTAAAAGTTGGTCTTTCAGACTTTGGTCCCGGCGGTAATTATTTTAGCCGGCAAATTACTCGGTGGACAAAACAATATCTTTCTTCTGAGACAGATAAAATTGAAAAAATGGACCAGCTGATAAAATGGTTAGAAGAAAATATACCAGAAGATGATGAAAGACGATGTTTAGTTCATGGTGATTTTCGTTTAGATAATTTACTTTTTAACCCAATCGAAAATAAATGTGTTGCAGTATTGGATTGGGAGCTTTCGACCATAGGACACCCATTTGCAGATCTTGCAAGTGTTCTAATGCAATGGTCAATGCCCACTGGTTTAGAGGGACGAGGCTTGCAAGGAGTAAACAGAAAACAGCATGGTCTTATGGAAGACCAAGAATTTGTTGACTCTTATTGTAAAATAATGGGCTTAGACGGCATTCATAAATTTGAATTTTATATGGCCTTTGCTTTTTTCCGTATGGCAGCCATTTTGCAAGGGGTTAAGAAAAGAGGTCTTGAGGGTAATGCATCAAATCCGGCGAAAGCAATAAAACTTGGTAATTTAGTGAAATTGTTTGCAGAAAAAGGAATAGCCATTTTAGAGAAATAATGAGAAAAATTCTATTCAGTCAATCCAACCATTTAAATTTTTTTCGATCAGTGAAGACAGTGCAGAGATATGGGCATTATTATCATTCAAACACGGTATGTAAGTAAACTCTTCTCCTCCAGCTTCTTCAAAACTTTCTTTAATTTCCTCATTTATTTCCTCTAAAGTTTCAATGCAGTCAGAAGAAAAAGCCGGGGCAATAACCGCAATAGATTTTTTATTTTCTTCTTCAACTAATCGCGCAACTTCGTCAACGGTGTAAGGTTTAAGCCATTCTTCTGGCCCAAATTTGGATTGAAATGTAGTAATAATATCTGTGTCTTTCCAACCAAGTCTCTCTTTTAACAAGCGGGTAGTTTTTTGACATTGACAGTGATAGGGGTCGCCCTGCATCAGGTATCTTTTGGGTACTCCATGATAGCTGCAAACAAGAACTTCCGGTTTTACTTCTTTTTTGGCGTAAGCTTCCTCTACGGATTTGGCTAAAGCATCAATGTACAAGGGTTGTTCGAAATATGGTTCTACAACTCGAATAACTGGTTGCCATTTCTCCTTCATTAAAGCTCTAAAAAACTGATCATTTGCTGTTGCTGACGTTGCTCCAGCATAATGAGGGTAAAGTGGAAAAAATAAAATTTTAGAGCAACCCTCTTGGACCATTTCTCTTACTTTGGATTGTGTTGAGGGGTTGCCGTAACGCATACAAAAGTCAACTTTAATTTTTCGACCATATTTTTTTTCCATGAAGTCTTTAATTTTTACGGTTTGATTTCTCGTTATGGTCATCAAAGGACTTTCATTTTCCTCATTATTCCAAATGGATTTATAGGCCGCTCCAGATCTAGATGGGCGGGTTGATAAGATTACCAGTTGCAATAGGGGCTGCCATAGCCATGGTGAATAATCTATGACGCGCCTGTCTGATAAAAACTCTGACAAGTAGCGCCTCATTGACCAATAATCATAATTATCGGGAGTTCCCAAATTGGCTAGAAGGACACCAATTCGCTTACCTGGAACTTTTGGATGATCGCTACTAGCGTGTTGTGGAACTTTGAGTTCAATTGCTTCATCAAACATTGTTTGTTTTCTCTTATCTATTTGTCATGGAAGTGAGGTAAGTCATTGTGCTGAATGGTCAATCTTTGAGTTTTTCTTCTATTACGTTTAGCGCATCAGCAAGCCTAATTGATGCAGAGCCAGGTTTGAGCGGTTTTGGTTGGTCGCTTGATGGAGCCCAGCCGGTCAAAGTGATTAATTCAAAAGTGGCCTCTATTTCTTTTTTATTAGAATTTTGTTCACTAACATATTTATCAGCCATTAAAGAAAAAAGTTTTCGATGAGAAAATTTCTTCAATCTATCGGTTTGGACGTTGGTTTCACCCATCCTGCGAAGATCATTTAAAAGATCTATTGGTTTTGTATAACTTACTTTATGTATGGTGCTGTCCGCTACGGGTAAAGCAAAACCTGAGCGCATTAAAAAAGCGCCGGCATCGCGAATGTCTATCATTGGTAAAACTCTAGGTGAAATACCGCCAGTCAATTCTAGTTCCGATTTTGTAATGGAGTCTCTGAGTTCATGAAGTGTCTGACCGCCAAGGAAATTACTTAGAAATAAACCTCCTTTTCTCATAACCGACTTGCATTGAATTAATTGGCCAACTGGATCATTGGAGTAATGTAGCGACATGCCATGGATTACTAAATCATAATTTTTATTATAAAACCTCAATAATTCGTCATCAGAAATGACATCGGCATCGTGAAAAGTGTTCCTCCAATGATATAAATGCCCACTGATAATTAAAATTTTTTTAAATCGCTTTTTTATTATGCGCAGTCGATCTTTTATGTCTTTTATTGCTAATTTTTGAAGAAAGTTATCTTCTTTATCTGACTTGGCTCTACTTTTTGCTAAAGCCCATTTATCAATAATTTCCTTACTACGTTTCATAAGGTTGAGATAAAGAGATTTTTTGTAATATACAAAGCTTATGTTTCTGTTTCCCGTAAAATTGTTGCGAATTGTTGTCTATTAAATTGAAAATATATGAATTAAAATATAAATAACTTTCCGTTGAGAGATTTTTATTATGAAAATTGATATTTATACTTCACCGCTTTGTGGTTTCTGTACGATTGCAAAAAATTTGCTTCTGAAAAAGGGTGTAGAGTTTACTGAGTATGACGTTCTTAATGACCCATCTCTAAAACCTATCATGCTAAAGCGAGCAAATGGTGCTAACACTGTGCCTCAAATACTCATCAATGATCATCATATCGGAGGATGGGATGAATTATTTTCATTAGAGCAAGCTGGTAAATTAGATAAAATCCTTGTTCATAAATAAAATTAAATCGATCTAAAGTGAGGATTTAAAAAATACACCTAGACTTAGTTTAAAAAGCTAGGGTACTAATACAATCTGTGATTGGGGGTGTAGAATTTCAGGTTCTAACAAATGAGTGATGACAATAGTACACTTGCAATTTCTTTATTCAGTGAAGTGTTGACTGTCGACCAACTGTTGAGATTACAACTGGCAAAAGTATTACCCAAAGGAATGGAATTATCTCACTTTTCTGTGTTAAATCATTTAGCGCATATCAATATAGAAAGAACGCCTGCCCAACTTGCAAAAAGCTTCCATGTTACACGGGGCGCTATGACTAATACGCTTCGACGTTTAGAAGCTTCTGGATATGTGCACATCCGTCCAGATTGGGACGATGCTCGGAAAAAAAGGGTGGCTATAAGTTCATCGGGGCGTATGGCGCGTGATAATGCAATTTCTGCGGTTGCTCCATTTCTAAATGAAGCCGTATCTGACCTAGGCAAAGATCAATTCAAACAAATTTTGCCAATTTTGCGGGGATTAAGAGTAAAATTAGAACAATAGCTATTTATTTTGCTTGTTTGAATTGCTGTTCTATATTTTTTCTATTATCTGCTTTTTTAGCTAAAAATAGACTGTTGAGGAATTTATGTATCGCGTTTGGAACTTTTTAACTAACTATTCTCTTCTTTTGATTTTTGGGGCACTAATTGCCTTGATTTGGGCAAATACAAATCCTCA
>NZGN01000066.1:0-13403 GCA_002691045.1 Marinovum sp. | reverse complement strand
TAATAAAAGAAAAAGCCTCATGTCCGGAGGCCTATGTCCGGTAGGTCAAATATTTTGGCGTGTCGAAGTCGAGGACAAAGACATAAGTTCAGGATTAAAGGAAATCTTAGAGGAAATGAAAAGAGAAAAGAAGCTACTAGAAGCTGAACCCATCTCTAAGGAAAAGCATTAACATTTTCAGATGCTGAACCTAATTGCAGGTACAACTAAGCATTTCAGAGTAAGTTCCATCGGAAAGCGTCATAACGTAAGTAACTTGGCGCTCTTTCTTGTCACCAAACTTACAAACACTGCCCCCAATTACAATTGTGGAAACACTATATTCGTAACTTTTGATAAACACTCTGTTTTTACTTCGTGTAAAAATTTCTGCGCCGCTATCGTTATAATTTATAGCCAAAACATCACCCTCAATGGTTATAAATGTTTTATTTTCGGCTGCACTTTCGTCTTTCTCATGAGCTTTTCCAACGACGTAGTCAAATGCCTCAACCAAAGAACATTCCATTTGTTCTGGTTCAGCCAACGCCCAAGTAGGCGCGATCAAAATCAGTATCAGTGCAATGAATCTCATATTGGTATTCATACAAAACTAAAGATTTGAATCAATAATAAACCGGATCGCCCCCCCGATCGCCCCCTCTAGGCACAAAAAAGAAAAAGCCCCAGTACGGGGCCTCTCTAACTTACTCATTTTATTGAGTTTTTTGGCAGGGGCAGCAGGGTTCGAACCCGCGACCTACGGTTTTGGAGACCGTCGCTCTACCAGCTGAGCTATACCCCTATACAGCTTGTATGGGTATGCTTTTTTAATAGTTTGATCAAGTGTTCACAAAAAATATTTTTGATAGAAGAGGCGCCTTGTAACAAGCGGTAACAATTACTACCATCTGGGCAACTAAAAGTGAGGCAATGATGAATATAAAAAAAATTGGTGTAATTGGCGCAGGTCAAATGGGAAATGGCATCGCCCACGTTTTGTCACTTGGTGGATATAAAGTTATACTTAATGATATTGATGAGGGCATTCTCAGAGAAGCATCTCAAAAAATAAAAAATAATTTAGAGCGACAAATTAATAGTCAAAAAATTTCAATCGAAGAAAGTCATGCTGCTATAAAATTAATTAATTATTCAGTATCACTCGAAGATTTCAGCGACGTGGATTTGGTTATTGAAGCAGCAACTGAGGATGAACCAACCAAACAGAAAATCATAAGTTCTTTATTGCCACATATTCAAGAACATACCATTCTGACTAGCAATACATCTTCTATCTCAATAACCCGTTTAGCAAGTTGCACTGATAGACCTGAAAAATTTATGGGGTTCCACTTTATGAACCCAGTACCAGTGATGCAACTTGTTGAATTAATACGAGGTATCGCTACAGACCAAAATACCTACCAAAGTTGTCTCGAGGTGGTGGAAAAGTTAGGGAAAACAGCTGCTAGTTCCGAAGACTTTCCGGCCTTTATTGTAAATCGAATACTGATACCAATGATTAATGAAGCGGTGTATGCATTGTATGAGGGCGTGGGATCTGTAGAGTCAATTGACACTTCTATGAAGCTTGGTGCAAATCATCCTATGGGGCCTTTAGAACTAGCCGATTTCATTGGACTGGATACTTGTTTAGCAATAATGAATGTTTTACACGATGGTCTGGCTGATACCAAATATCGGCCTTGCCCACTGCTTACCAAATATGTCGAAGCTGGGTGGCTGGGAAGAAAATCTAAAAAAGGGTTTTACGACTATTCCGGCAAACAACCAATACCATCAAGGTAGGATTAGCGCCTAGAACCTAGTGCAATTGTTGTATCTCTTAACCACGTCATAAAACCACGGGGATCCCTCCTCCAAGATGAAATTTCATCTTGTTTTACAAGATTTCCCACTACTGGTTTTTGGGGTTTGTTCATAGCGTGGACAACCTCATAAATCAGAAGTCCTTGACGAAGTGTGGCTGATATTTGATTTGCAATTTGGTACATACGCGAATTTGAACCAGGAAAAAATATTGGTAAAACATCTGCATTCGACTTTTGAATAAGCTTAGCAGTAAATGGACTCCATTCGCCTTCGACTACTGAACCTAATATAGTGTCCGATGATGCAACTTTCCCCGATGGAAAAAGAACAAGTACCCCGTCATTTTCTAGGTGTTTCATAGCACATCTACGCATCTCTAAGCTTTTTTGCAGAGCATTTTCCTCATGATCAAATGGAACTGGAATCATGAATTGATCTATTTGCTTAACACCTGTCAGAAGCGATCTGGTCAGTATTTTGTAGTCGGTTCTCACAGTACCAATGAGTTCAGCAAGCACCATTCCATCAACTAAGCCGTGGGGATGATTAGCCACTATAACTAATGGACCTTTTTTAGGAATTCTAGAAATTTCACTTTCACTGGTAAGCAATTCAATACCAAGCAAATCTAATGCTTGACTCCAAAATGGCTGTCCAAACGGAATACCCATTTTTTCGAATTGGCGTACTTTTCTAAGTAACCGTAATTTTCCTGTTAATAACTCTAAAGTTTTTATTGTGTTCCTTTGAAAGGGATTTGTGAAAGTATTCGCATAAGATAACTTTCGCCTATCGTAAGGCACATCAGCTTGTTGAGCATTTTCAACCGACTGGTTCGCTTTTTTTTTCGTATAGTCCAATCTAATTTACCACTTAGTTTTCTTCACCGAATTTGGACTGTATTAAATTATCTAGTGCTAGAGATAATTCTTCTGCATCATCTCCATTCAACGTTACTTTTATATTTGTACCCTTTGAAGCAGCTAACATTAGTAAACCCATTATGCTGCTTCCGGAAGCTGACAACCCATCTTTTTGTACTATTACTTCAGAATTGAAATTTTCTACAACTTCCACAAACCTAGCAGATGCGCGGGCATGAAGGCCCTTATCATTTAGTATCGTAAAATCACGGGAGAATTCTGACATCGACTAACCAGTATTAGGTATATTTTTAGTGTCAAGATATTGCCTACCAGAACAAAGTGCTGCTTTGACCGCTTCATCAATCGTTAAATTTCTGGATTTGGCTAACTTGAGCAGCATAGGCAGATTCGCGCCATAAACTATCCGCCTATCATCAGGGCGACATGCAAGCATGGCTAGGTTAGATGGGCTACCACCAAAAATATCAGTAACCACTACTACACCAGAACCCCTATCCACCTTATCAGCTGCCAAACAAATTTCATCTTGTTTAGCGTCTCTATTATCGTCATTTTTTATTGATACTGCTGTAATCCCAATTTGCTTACCCATTACATGTTCAACTGCAGCAAGATATTCTTGTGCCAGACCACCGTGAGCAACAATTACAATACCAATCAAAAGTTTTGTCCCCAAGCAAATAGGAATTAAGTATCTAACCGTTTAAGAACGCAATCTTTTATTGACACACTCCACCCTGAATAGGCAAGTTCCTTTGCGACAGTTTCCGTTACGGCAACGGATTTACTGAAAAATTTTTATATCAAAAAGCAAAGCAAATTTTTTCAATTATGTTTTTAGTTATTGCTGGCTGTACCATATTGTAAGCCTAAGAGAGATTGTTTTTCGCTAAAACATAGACCCGAAACGCTATGTCCTGCATTTCCTTGGCAAAAACTGTAGGGATTTTATGACCGCCTATTTCAGTAAACCTTGAGCCTGGCATCCGTGCTTCTTCAAATTCATCCATGTTAACGATCCAATTAAGATATGTTTGATCAACCACAGGAACAGAAACCAAACCAATACCTCTCATTTCAATGCTCTTGGGTAAAGATGCTGGCTTTGAAATTATTAACCCACCATCAACATTTTTTATTTCGCATTGATCGTCAGCAACAAGATATGCACCCAAAGCTATTAAACCGATTGCCAAACTTGATTTTCCTGCTCCAGAACTTCCGACTATCAGAACCCCAGAACCCTTTATGTCTACACAGGTACCATGCAATATCGATGATTTTTTGATTTCCAATTTTTGGACTCATCATAGATTTCAGAAAACAATAATGAAGAGGTTTTAAAGTTTAACACCCCTATAGTTAATCAGATAATTTTTCCGTTAATTCTGGAACGGCTTCAAATAAGTCAGCCACCAATCCATAATCAGCAACTTGAAATATTGGCGCCTCTTCATCCTTGTTTATTGCAACGATAATTTTTGAATCTTTCATACCTGCAAGGTGTTGAATTGCCCCAGAGATACCAACAGCGAGATAAAGATCGGGCGCTACAACCTTGCCAGTTTGACCCACCTGCCAATCGTTTGGCGCATATCCACTATCTACAGCTGCGCGTGAAGCTCCAACTGCTGCTCCTAACTTATCAGCCAATTTTTCAATCATTGAAAAATCATCTTCAGAGCCAACTCCTCGGCCACCTGAAACAACAATTCCGGCAGACGTCAATTCAGGACGGTCGGATTCTTGGACTTTATCTTCTACCCAAGATGACAAGCCAGGATTTGTGGAAGAAGGAATTTTTTCAACTGATGCAGAGCCTCCACTCCCAGCGGCTTCAAAGTTAGCAGTTCTAAATGAAATAACTTTAATTTTATCGGAAGATTTCACCGTTTGAATGGCATTTCCGGCATAGATAGGGCGTTCAAACGTAGTACTATCAACAACATTTGTTGAGTCTGTAATAACCATGACATCCAATAAAGCCGCGACGCGGGGGAGTATATTTTTTGCTGAATTTGTAGCTGGAGCTACTATATGTTCAAAATCTGATGAAAGCGCTACAACTAGATCGGAAATCGGCTCTGCCAAACCATTGCCATAGGCCCCGTCGTCGGCACACAGTACTTTAGACACGCCATCAATTTGTGAGGCTTCAGTTGCCGCCGCATTGCAACCAGATGAGGCACATAGCACGGTGACGTCCCCCAATGTTTTAGCTGCAGTCACAGCTTTTGCCGTCGCATCCAGCAATAACTCAGCCCCGTTCATTTCTGCTAATAGTAAAACAGCCATTAAACCGCCCCTACTTCTTTTAATTTACCAACTAATTCATCAACCGATCCGACTTTGATACCAGCCGCTCTTGCCTCAGGCTCACCTGTTTTAACAACTTCCAAACGCGGTCCAGTATCAACACCATAATCTTCCGCTGATTTTATGTCCAAAGGCTTTTTCTTCGCTTTCATAATATTAGGAAGTGAAGCATACCTTGGCTCGTTCAAACGCAAATCAACAGTCACTACAGCTGGCATTTTTACTTTAACTGTTTGTAACCCACCATCTACTTCTCGAGTTACAATTGCAGCATCACTCTCAATATTTAATTCAGAAGCAAAAGTGGCCTGTGACCAGCCCATTAAAGCAGATAGCATTTGCCCAGTAGCATTAAGATCGTTGTCAATTGCCTGTTTGCCACATATCACCAAACGTGGGTTTTCTTGATCAACTACACCTTTCAGTATCTTCGCCACAGCCAATGGTTCCACATCATCATGAACATCATCGGAAGCTTTTACTAAAATAGCTCTATCAGCGCCCATAGCTAGACCTGTGCGCAGTGTTTCTTGGCACTTCTCAACACCAACTGATACAACAATTACTTCATCGACTTTACCCGCTTCTTTTAGCCTTATTGCTTCCTCAACGGCTATCTCATCAAACGGGTTCATTGACATTTTTACATTGGCAAGGTCAACGCCACTACCGTCCGCTTTTACGCGAACCTTTACGTTATAGTCGATGACACGTTTTACGGGCACCAAGACTTTCATAATCAGTTACTCCTGTGTTTAGAGTCGCTTTTGCGACTCGTAATCGAAAGTGTAGTCAGATTTATAATTTTGTAATAGTGTTAAACAGGTCAAAATCGTCACACCAAGATAATTCAACGCCGCTTAGTTTGGTTTTCCGACAAGAATCATCATCTGTTAGCGCCAGGAACCCACAGTACATCATCCAATCCGTTGTTATTAGCAAGTCTTGCAGCTACAAAAAACCAATCAGAAAGTCGATTTAAAAATTTGATCGAACTCGGGTTAATCTCTTCCATCGTAGCCAATTCAAAACTCAATCGTTCTGCACGTCTCGCCACTGTCCGACATACGTGCAAATAAGCGGCTAATGTAGAGCCTCCAGGTAAAATGAAACTTTTAAGCGGTTCCAAATCCTCGTTCATTTTATCAATTTCATTTTCTAATCGACTAACCTGAGCAGGAACAATTCGCAAAGGTGGATACTCCTCATCTTTATCCTTTTCAAAGTTTGGTCTGCACAAATCAGCGCCTAAGTCAAAAAGATCATTCTGAATACTCATAAGAGCTTCATCCATTTTTCCTTCGGAATGCAATCGAGAAACACCGACATGAGAATTAAGTTCGTCCACTGTGCCGTATGCTTCTACTCGCAGAGAAAACTTTGCAACCCTAGCTCCATTTCCCAAGGCTGTTTCACCACTGTCCCCAGTTTTTGTGTAAATTTTATTCAAAATTACCATATCAATTTCCAGCTCCGCTAAAATATACAAATGCCAGTATTAAGATCACTGCTATAAATTGCGCAACAATTCTAAGTCTCATTATCTTATTGGCATATTTTTTGTTAAATTCTCCACCTCGCCCAAAGCCACCGATACCCGTCAAAAGAACGATCGCAACAACAGCCATGGAAAGGATTACTAGCACAAATAAAGGGTCAGAAGCCATTTTAATTCCTGATATTATCACATCAAAGTTTTTGATGGAAGTTGCTAAACATAATTATTACTTAAAGTTAATCCATATTATGCTTTTGCAAGTACCCGGTCCATAAATTTAGTAGGTAAGGCTCTCTTCAAAAATGCTGCTAAGTATGTGGGCGTGGTAACATAGTAACAAGCCTTTGGCGATTTTGACTCTAAAGCATGTATTAGTTTTTTTGTAACTGCACTCGCAGGCAATTCAAACCGATCTTTTTTACCTTCTTTATATAATCTTGGAATAACTACTTTTTTATATTTTTCAGAAAGAATTGAATTCTCCCAATCAATCCACTTTTCAAAGTGTGGAATAGCATTTTTCCGAATATCTGAAGTGATCGGGCCGGGCTCAATAAGTATAATTTTTATAGGTGTGTCACGCATTTCAATTCTCAGTGTGTGTGTCAAACCCTCCAAAGCAAATTTGGATGCATTATACGCACCTCTCCAAGGCACAGTAACCAATCCCAGAACTGAGGAGCAATTTACAATGCGACCATAACCTTGACGTCTCATGATAGGAATAACTCTTCTCGTTAACTCATGATATCCAAAGAAATTAGTTTCAAATAATTGTCTTAAGGCTTCAGTTGGAAGGTCCTCAACTGCACCAGGAGAGGCAAATGCTCCATTATTGAACAGAGCACCTAAAGTTCCATTGGACTTTTCCAATACCTCATCAACAGCGGAGTTTATAGAGACAGCATTTGAGTAATCAAGTTGCACGGTTTCAAAACCCAAATTGGAAAGGCGATCACAGTCTTTCTCAGACCGACAACTGGCAAACACCCTCCAACCAGCTTCTTTCAATCCAGAGGCTGCATCGTAGCCTATACCAGAAGAACAGCCTGTTATGAGAATACTCTTCAAATCATTTAAGCTCCTTTAACGACCAAATTAACGAGAATAAGGAAAACTCAATTTCGAAATAAGATTAAAATTTCTTAATAGTTTTCTTTACCTCATCAATTTCACAATATATCACAACATCTATGAGCGAAATAGATGATAACTACAAGATAGGCCAAATCTTAACTGAGCCCTTGAGGAGTGCAATCAGTGATCGTTATTTGACTTACGCACTATCAACAATCATGCACAGAGCGCTACCTGATGCCCGCGATGGCCTTAAACCAGTGCATAGACGAATTCTCTACGCGATGCGTGAACTTAAGTTAGCCTCTAGTGGAGGTTTTCGTAAATCTGCGAAAATTTCAGGCGATGTAATGGGGAATTACCACCCACATGGTGATGCTGCAATCTATGATGCCATGGCGAGATTGGCCCAAGATTTTAATGTTAGATATCCGTTAGTTGATGGCCAAGGTAATTTTGGAAATATTGATGGAGATAACCCTGCTGCCAGCAGATATACTGAAGCTCGTATGACAATAATTGCCGAAGCGTTGTTAGAAGGTTTAGACGAAAATGCTGTTGATTTTAGAGAAAATTATGATGGCACATTAAGTGAACCAGTAGTGTTACCTGCCTCATTCCCAAACTTACTCGCAAATGGAGCAAGTGGTATCGCCGTTGGAATGGCAACCAATATTCCCCCTCATAATATCTCAGAGCTTTGTGACGCATGTTTGCACCTGATCAAAACACCAGATGCGCGCGATGATACTCTGCTAAATTTTATTCCTGGACCAGATTTTCCTACTGGAGGCGCTATTGTAGAAAATTCTGACTCTATTGCAGAAACTTACAAAACTGGCAGAGGATCATTTAGAATACGCGCTAAGTGGGAAGTTGAAAAACTTGAAAGAAGGCAATGGCAAATCGTAGTCACAGAAATTCCATATCAAGTACAGAAATCTAAATTAATAGAGAAATTAGCAGAATTAATACAAACTAAAAAAATACCAATATTGGCTGATGTTAGGGATGAGAGTGCTGACGATATCAGACTAATCTTAGAACCAAAATCAAAAAATATCGATGCAGAAGTTCTAATGGGCTTGTTATTTAAGAATTCAGATTTAGAAGTACGTTTTTCTCTTAACATGAACGTCTTGATTGATGGTGTGACCCCTAAAGTTTGTAGCTTGAAGGAGGTTCTAAGGGCATTTTTAGACCATCGTCGTGAAGTTTTATTAAGACGATCCATGCACAGACTTAAAAAAATAGATAAGCGTCTTGAAGTACTTGAAGGTTTAATAATCGCATTTTTGAATCTAGACCGCGTCATCGATATAATCCGATATGACGAAGATCCAAAGATGGCTCTTATGGCAGAGGACTGGAGTTTAGATCATCCTCGCGCAATTGATGAAAATGACTATGTTTCTCCAAAAAGTGAAGAAGGTGAATTAACCGAAATCCAAGTTGAAGCCATTTTGAACATGAGGCTTAGATCATTACGTCGTCTTGAAGAAATGGTACTTCGACGAGAAAGAAACGAACTCATGCAAGAACGTGTTGAGTTAGACGATCTGTTAGCTGATGATTTGCAACAATGGAGTCGTGTCGCTGAACAAATTAAAAATACCAAAAAAACTTTTGGAAAAGAGTTTATAGGCGGGCAGCGGAAATCAAAAATTACCGAGCATGTTGAGATCGACGAAGTGCCACTGGAAGCTCTCATTGAAAAAGAACCAATTACAGTAGTTTGCAGTAAAATGGGGTGGATAAGAGCAATGACCGGCCATATCGACCTTGATCGAGAATTAAAATTTAAAGACGGCGATGGCCCAAATATAATTTTTCACGCAGAAACAACAGATCGACTACTTATATTCGGAAGTAATGGCCGTTTTTACACAATATCGGCCTCAAATTTACCCGGGGGTAGAGGAATGGGGGAACCTCTACGATTAATGGTAGATCTACCAAACGAATGTGACATTATTAATATTCATAAATACGACCAAAAGGACAACTTAATAATAGCTTCCACAGCGGGCGATGGGTTTGTAGTCCCAATGAATGAAGTATTGGCCCAAACCAGAAACGGAAAACAGATTTTAAATGTAAAAGGAGGCGTAAAAGCGGCGGTTAGCAGAATAGTTTGTGGAGATTATGTTGCAACTGTGGGCGAAAATAGAAAAGTATTGATTTTTGCTTTAGAAGAGCTTCCTGTTATGCAACGTGGCAAAGGGGTCAGGTTGCAGAAATATAAAGACGGTGGGCTTTCGGATTTAACGACATTTTCTTTCGAAGATGGATTAAGTTGGTTAGATCCTGCTGGGAGGACAAGAACTGAAACTGAATTAGGCGAGTGGAAGTCAAAAAGAGCAAGTGCTGGAAAAATGGCTCCGCGCGGTTTTCCACGAAATAATAAGTTTTGAATTTGCAGCCAAAACTACTTTAGTTAATAAAGCAAGATGAGATAGCATGGGTTTTTTAAGAAAAAAAAATTACAATAGATTATAAAGTAATAAAAGTTTTATTAGGAATTATAGCAAAGTAAGCGGAGTTCTAAAATATGGTTGATATTCCCAATGTTAAAGCCGCTGAGCCTATACCTTCTCAGGTGATGTCTGAAATCACAGATCTGATGAATAACGGTGACCTCTTTAGATATAACTCAGAAGGTTCAGCTGCTCATAGACTTGAAATCGAGTTTTCAAAAGTAATGGGCGTAAGATACTCACTTGCCGTATCATCATGTTCTGCTGCTCTTTTTTTGGCGCTTAAGTCCCTGAACCTTCCCAGAAACGCCCGGGTGCTTATGCCCGCCTTTACTTTTGCTGCAGTTCCTTCCTCAGTCATACATGCTGATTTTATACCTATACTTTGTGAATGTGGAAACGATTACAGAATTGATTTAATCGATTTTAAGGAAAAAATTAAAACGGCAGATGTTGTATTAATCAGTCACATGAGAGGCCATACCTCTGATATGGACATTATACTATCTGAATGCAAACAGGCAGATATACCATTAATCGAAGATGCCGCGCATTCACTTGGTACAACTTGGAATGGTAAGAAAATCGGAACTATTGGGGATATAGGATGCTTTTCTTTTCAATCGTATAAAATGCTTAATTCAGGTGAGGGTGGAATTTTCATTACTGATAATCCCGAATTGTTTGCAAAGGCAGTTATAATGTCGGGGGCATATGAGCATAATTGGATAAAACACCAAGGTGATCAGGCCAACTTCAAAAAGTGGCAAAACAAACTGCCTCTCTATAATTTAAGAATTAATAATTTATCCGCTGTTTTGATTAATGCACAGCTCCCCGAATTAAATAGCAGAATAGAAAAAGGAAGGCGTAATCATGATTTTACTGCGGAGCGCCTAAATACTTCCCCTTGGATTTCCGTACCTGAAAAGTTAACTCCAGAAGAACGTGCTCCTGACTCTATTCAGTTTAATTTGATTAACCTGGATACGGATGAGATTGATTTATTCGAAAAAATAACAAGTCAATCTGGTTTGAATGTGCAGATTTTTGGAAGAACGAAAGATAATGCGCGTGCCTTTTGGAATTGGCAGTTTTTACCGGAAACCTTTGAGTTACCAAAAACACGAAAAATGCTAATGTCAGCATGCGACGTTAGGTTACCGTCAAGACTGACTTTAGACGAGTGTAAAGCTATTTCAGATGTTATATTGTCTGCCATATCAACTATCAAAAGCGGCGTAGCCGCATAAGAACAAAATTTATTTTAAAATATATTCGTTAAAATTATTGTTTTTGGATATAAATTAACATTTAAACTGGTACTATTGATTCATAAAAAAATAGGACTCAGTTAAACTGAGTTATTGTGTAAAGGATTTTGACTATGGATGGAACGCCTCGTGACAATGATATTTCTAAAATAGTTGAAGCTGATCGTGCCCATATTTGGCATCATTTAATTCAGCATAAGCCATTCGAGACAAACGAACCTCGCATTATAGTTGAAGGCAAAGACATGCGAGTTTGGGACCAAAATGGTAAAGAACATATAGATGGTGTTTCAGGCGGTGTATGGACAGTAAATGTTGGCTATGGAAGAGAACGGATAGCTAACGCCGTACGGGATCAATTATTAAAACTAAACTACTTTGCTGGTGCTGCAGGATCAGTCCCCGGTTCAATTTTTGCCGAAAAACTTATCGAAAAAATGCCAGGCTTAAGCCGAGTATATTACTGTAATTCTGGCTCTGAGGCTAATGAAAAGGCCTTCAAAATGATAAGGCAAATTGCTCATAAACGTTATGGCGGTAAGAAAAATAAAATCCTTTACAGGGACCGCGATTATCACGGAACAACAATTTCTACTCTTTCAGCCGGGGGCCAAGACGAAAGAAACGCACAATATGGCCCATATACACCAGGGTTTATCCGTGTGCCGCATTGCCTAGAGTATAGAGCGCAATGGGACTTGAGTGGTGAAGAATACGGTCAACGGGCAGCTGATGCAATCGAGGAAATAATTTTAGCAGAAGGACCAGACACAGTAGGAGGTCTTTGCCTTGAACCAGTTACCGCAGGTGGTGGGGTAATAACGCCCCCACCAGGCTATTGGGAACGTGTTGGAGAACTTTGTAAAAAATACGACATTTTATTGCATATAGACGAGGTCGTTTGTGGGGTTGGGCGCACTGGAAAATGGTTTGGTTACCAAAACTTTGGCATAAAGCCAGATATGGTAACGATGGCTAAGGGAGTAGCGTCTGGTTACGCTGCAATAGCATGCTTAGTTACTACAGAAACTGTTTTTGAAATGTTCAAAGACGATGCAAGTGATCCAATGAACTATTTCCGAGACATATCTACCTTTGGGGGATGTACAGCGGGTCCTGCAGCTGCGATCGAAAATATGAACATAATAGAAGAAGAAAATTTGTTAGAAAACACCCTGGCGATGGGTGACAGATTGATGTCGAACTTGTGGAATTTATATGAAAAGCATGAGGTAATAGGTGATGTGAGAGGAGCCGGATTATTTTGTGGTGCAGAACTGGTTTCGGACCGAAGTGATAAGACTCCTGCCGAAGAAAAACTTGTGCAAGCCGTTGTAGCTGACTGCATGGCTCAGGGTATTATAATTGGAGCAACCAACAGATCATTGCCAGGATTAAATAATACACTTTGCTTCAGTCCAGCACTCATTGCAACGCCCGATGACATAGACGCGATTACAGACGCAGTTGATTCAGCTTTATCAAGAGTTTTTGGGTGATTAGTTTTTGAAAAAAAAATCTCATTGTTTGAGAAAAGTTCATTTAATAGCGCGCAAATTTAGGAAGAGCTAATTTTGTTGGTTTATAACCTAATATTTCTAAGCGTATTTTAATAAGATACTGGCTATTACCAATGGCAATACCCGTAGAAAATTTTTTTCTAGATAACACAACCCAAGGAACACTACAAACCAGGGTACAACAGATGATTGCTTCTGGTATTTTGTCGGGGAGGTTTGAGCGAGGTGAAAAACTTCCTTCAACCAGAAAGCTTGCTCATCACTTGGGCGTCAGCAGAATTACTGTCTCATTGGCTTTTACTGAACTCCAGTCTAATGACTATCTGACATCAAAAGATCGTTCTGGATTTTACGTTTCACAAAACGCTCCTTCTCCACCAACATTTTCCACAAAAACTGGAGGCCACGATAAAGTGGACTGGGCAAAAATGATTGGGCAAAGATTTAGTATTGAAAACTGGCCTTCAAAACCGCAAAACTGGTCTTCATTTCAATATCCCTTTATTTATGGACAAACAGATCAAAGTCTTTTTGATCAC
>NZGN01000065.1:0-25286 GCA_002691045.1 Marinovum sp. | reverse complement strand
CCCATAACTTGCTTTCCTTTTAATTTTTCAACGTTGTAAAAGTCCGTTATTTGAGCTGATGATTTTTTCTCACCAATTTCTGAACCAAAATCTATCCAAAGTTTAATTGCAGGTTTTCTTGCTTCAGGAAATGGTTCTGCTTTAACCACAGTACCAACGCGAATATCAACAGCGAGGAAATGATCAAAATTAATTTCAGCCATTACCTAGTTCTTTCGATTTTTCTGCTGCCGCTTCAACAGTCTTCTTGACAAGAGGCATCAAGCCGAATTTTTGATTCATAAGAATTTCCAAACCAGCCTGTGTTGTACCATTTGGACTTGTCACATTTTTCCTAAGTATACTGGGCTGCTCTGACGAGCTCATCAACAAAGCTCCAGAACCAGCCACTGTGGCCTTAGCCAAACGCATCGCCATATCCTCAGAAAGACCTAATTCAATTCCGGCATTAGCAAGAGATTCCACTAAATAGAAAACGTATGCTGGACCAGAGCCAGACAGCCCTGTCACAACATCCATCTGGTCCTCACTTTCCAGCTGAACAACCTGGCTAATTTTCTCCATCAAAACTTTGGTAAGTTGTATGTGCTCATCTTTCGCTACGGAATTACCAATTAGAGCCGTTATACCTTTTCCTATCGCAGAAGGAGTGTTTGGCATTGCCCTTATAATTGTACTATCCGACGAAATTGCTGCCTCTAATTGAGAAAGCTGAATTCCTGCAGCGATTGAGATAAACAATGTGTCACTATTTTTATACTCATTTAAATTTGAAAGAGCCTTAAAAATAATTTGTGGTTTCACAGCAATCAAACAAACTGCTGGGTTTTTTGGTAAAGTTCTATTTATGTTTACGCCAGTTTTAGTGAGCCAAGCACTAGGCTCTGGGTCTGATATCCAAATACTAGATGCTGGAATTCCAGATTCTAACCAACCTTCCAGCATTGCCGAACCCATTTTTCCACAACCAATGAGTATAAGGCCTCTCGCCCTAATTTCATTTAAATCCATTTTCAGCTCTCTGTTATTTTAGCTCAATTTTAAGCGTGACCATAAGCCTCTGCAATGGCAACTTGCATTGCTTTATTAGGACTTTGATTGTCATACACTACCAACTGAAAAGCTGGATAATACTTTTCGGCAGTAAGAACAGCAGATGAAATCATTGCGTCGATTTGCTCAGCTGTTGCAATTTGGCCACCTGTCAAAACCAGCCCATAACGATATACCATTAACTTCTGGTCTTCCCAAAATGTAAAAGCTCCTGTCCAACATCTATCATTGGCAACGTTCAAGGTTTCATAAAGATCTTTGAGTTTTTCTTCCGGTGGCTCCATTTCAAATGAACAAATAAGACGTAAGGTTTCATCAAAACCAGACCAAGCTAATGTAATGGAATATGTTCTCCATTGACCCTGCACAGCCATAGCAATTTGATTTTCTTCGATTCTGTCGAATTCCCACTCATGATATTCTGCAAGATGCTCTACGATATCGATTGGGTGAATTTCGTCTTCCAAAAATGTTTCGGTTAATGCCATAGCCCCACCTCTTTTTGTTGTGTTGCGTAGGGATTGGCAGATTCCCCAAGCAATTGGTGCCTGCTCTAATTCATGTGCTGTTTAGAACAACCCATACTACATATGGTGCTTTGCTTTGTGCACTGTGTAAAGAGGAATTTTTAAAAAAAACAAAAAAAATTCGAAAGACCCAGATATTAGAAACTTTCGAATTTTATAAGCTTACTGGAGTTTGAAAATTAGATTTATTTTTTACGTTTCTTTTCAATAGCATCCAAACGAGCTTTCAAATTATCATTTTCTTCTCGCGCTTTTTGAGCCATTGCCTTCACAGCATCAAACTCTTCACGTGTTACAAAATCATGGTCTGCCAACCATCGATCAATTATTGATTTAATTGCAGTTTCCGCCTCTTCTCGCGCTCCCTGAGCTACACCCATAGCATTTGTCATAAGTTGTGAAACATCGTCTAAAATTTTACTACGTGACTGCATAAATATCTCCCAATAACATTTATCTCTCTATATGGGGTAAATTGACCTTTATCTCAAGGTTGACTTTTCATGCCATCTCACGGCACGAAGAGTAAGGAGTAGCAGATGATCCCATTTCCTGAAGGTATACAGCCTGATATTTTCACCATCAATTTAGGTGGCTTCAAGTTTACCCTTTATTGGTACGCTCTTGCCTATGTTGTTGGGATTATAGCTTGGTGGAAAATAGCTGCGGTTGCCTTAAAGAAAAATTACCTTTGGCCTGAAAACGTTAGCCCATTAAGCCCAACCAAGCTCGAAGATTTAGTAACCTACTTGGTTCTAGGAATAATTTTAGGTGGGCGTTTAGGTTATGTAATTTTCTACCATCCAGCCTATTATTTCAAAAACCCAATTGAGATTCTATTTATATGGCAAGGTGGGATGTCGTTTCATGGTGGTTTGCTTGGTGTTTCTCTCGCGGGATTTATATTCTTCCGGCGTAACTCAGTTGCTTTAAGATCAGGCGCAGATCTACTGGCCTTAGGATCTCCAGTAGGTCTATTTCTTGGTCGACTAGCAAATTTTATTAATGATGAGCTTTGGGGGCGAGTAACTGATGTCCCTTGGGGGATTATTGTAAAAAGCCCAGAGGCCTCAAAAGTTTGCGACGAGTTACTGTCCCCATGCGTCCGACACGCCTCTCAGATTTATGAGGCAATATTAGAAGGCTTGATACTTTTTGTTATTTTGATTTACCTTGCTTTTAAAAAAGAGATATTGAAACATCCAGGTTTCATAGCTGGCATGTTCTTTATTGGATATGGATTATCGCGATGCTTTGTCGAACTGTTCCGTCAGCCGGACGAGCAATTTCGAACTCCCAGTAATCCTTTAGGGTTTTTTATCCAAATTGGCGACCATGGTTTGACTATGGGTCAAGTGCTTTCGTTTCCAATGGTAATACTTGGTTTACTTATGTGCCTTACTTCTATGCGAAATAGGACAGTATGAAAGATCTTGGTTCTTTCTTAATCAATGAAATAAATAACAATGGTCCTATGCCTTTATCCAGCTATATTCAACAGTGTTTGTTGCATCCAACATTTGGTTATTATTCAAAAAAGCCAGTATTTGGAGCCGACGGTGACTTTACGACCGCACCCGAGATTTCACAAATGTTTGGGGAGCTCATAGCTTTGTCGATATTACAAACATGGATAGACCAGGGTTCACCGTCTCAAATTATTCTCACCGAATTAGGCCCAGGCCGGGGGACAATGATGGCGGATATGTTGCGGACATTTAAATCATACTCAAAGTTCCTAAAGGCCACTGAAATCCATTTAGTTGAAGCATCATCGAACTTAAAGCATATTCAGAAAACAAGGCTCTCAGAATATAATATAGTGTGGCACGAAAAATTACCTAAGTTTGAAAATAAGCATTTATTTCTGATAGCAAATGAGTTTTTTGATGCACTACCAATTGAGCAGTATTTACGAAAAGGAGACAATTTTTTTAAGAGAACTGTTCAAGTTTCTGATGGAAAACTTGAATTTGGTTTAGAAGAAAAACCAACAAAAAATTATTTTTTAGATATGAGGCTCTCTGATACTTCCAATGGTGATATTGTCGAATTGAACCTATCTGCTGCTAAGCTTTCGAAAAATATAGGGGAACATATTAATAATTTTGGTGGTGCAGCTATTTTCATTGATTATGGCGATTGGCGCTCCCTCGGCGATACTCTACAAGCTGTAAAAAACCATGAATATTATAACGTTTTTGTTTCACCGGGAGAGTTAGATATAAGTGCGCATGTGGATTTTGAAATACTGGCTTTAAATTCTGGATGTGCTTTTAGCAAACTAACCACGCAAGGCGTTCTACTTGAAAGATTGGGGATAACTGAACGGGCAAATAGTTTGGCAAAAAGTCTGAAAGGAAAGGCTTTAGAAAGCCATATAGCCGCACACCGGCGCCTAACCAATCCAAAAGAGATGGGAAGTATATTCAAAGCTTTATCGTTATTTCCCAAAAACTTCCCATGCCCACCAGGTTTTGAGCAATGACGGTAAAATGTATTCAATCATCACTGATTAAGAATGTAAAACATGGTTTTTTTACTCGAAGAGGCGGTTCATCACTTGGGATTTATAAAGGCTTGAATTGTGGGTTGGGTTCCAAAGACCATAAAGAAAATGTTATAAGAAATCGAAGCCTTGTTGCTCAACATATGGGAACATCCATAGAAAAAATTGTAAGCGTTCACCAAATCCATTCTGACCGAGCTATCATTTGTGATCAAAAATTTGATGTTGTACCAAAAGCCGACGCACTCGTTACAAACACACCGGGATTAGTACTTTCAGTTTTGACAGCTGATTGTCAGCCAGTAATTTTTGCTGACGAAAAAAATAATGTTATTGGCATCGCTCATGCCGGATGGCGAGGTTCGCTAAATGGGATTTTAAATTCCACCATTGATAAAATGGAAGAACTTGGGGCAGATAGAAGCCAAATTTCTGCAGTAATTGGGCCATGTATAAGTCAAAAGGCCTATGAAGTTGACGTGGAATTTTTTGAAATGTTTATCAATTCAGATCAGAATAATAAACAGTTCTTTGATTTTAACTTTGAAACTGACAAGTATCATTTCAACTTACCAAAGTTCGGTCTAAATCAATTGCGAAAAGCTAATATTTCTTCTTTAGAGTTTACGGGACATTGCACCTACATGGATGATAAAAGTTTTTTTTCATATAGAAGAAGTTGTCACAAAAAAGAGTCAGATTATGGAAGACTTATATCCACAGTGATGCTTTAAGGACGCTTGCTTAATCTGTCTTCTAGTATGTTAAAAGGGACCCCAGGTTCATCCTTTTCAGCTCTGATAACAAGTGAAGTTTTAACTGATCCAACATTAGAAGCGGTAAGAAGTTCACCTGTTAAAAAACTCTGAAAACTGCTGAGATCGGGGGCGACGCATTTAAGCATAAAGTCTACTTCACCATTTAGCATATGACATTCTCTGACAAGCGGCCAACCCTGACATAACTCTTCGAATTGCCTTAAATCAACTTCTGCCTGAGACTGAAGGCCAACCATCGCGAAAACTTGCACTTCAAATCCAAGAGCGCGACTATCAACGTCAGCATGATAACCTTTGATAAACCCTTGCTCCTCAAGCGCACGAACTCTACGAAGACAGGGAGGCGCAGAAATACCAACACGTTTTGCTAGTTCTACGTTTGTCATTTTCCCATCTTCTTGCAATTCTGCTAAAATCAGCCGGTCAATTGAATCAAGTCGCGTTAAAGGCATGCATCTGCTCCATTTTTTTAAATATTATAAATCATTCCCCCATAATCGCAATATTATTCCAACATATTGAAATAATATTTTCCAACGGATTAACTGAAATCCAGTAATTTTGGGGTTTTGCATCACTAAATCAGCGGGTATACCCAAGTAAAAAGATGAGGAAAAAATGTCTGAGTGCCATCATACTAAAGTGCTAATTATCGGAAGTGGGCCGGCCGGCTATACTGCCGGCGTTTATGCTAGTCGCGCAATGCTTTCTCCAATACTTATTCAAGGCATTGAGCCAGGAGGCCAGTTGACCACCACTACAGAAGTCGAAAATTGGCCTGGTGACACTGAAGTGCAAGGTCCTGATTTAATGGTAAGAATGGAAGCTCATGCAAAAGCAATGGGCTGTGAAGTAATCGGAGACATTGTAACAAAATTGGAAGTCAACAGAAGACCTTTTTTAGCAATATGCGATAGCGGAAAACAATACACAGCTGACGCTATTATTTTGGCGACCGGCGCGCGAGCAAAATGGTTAGGACTAACATCAGAAGAAAAATACAAAGGATTTGGTGTATCTGCCTGTGCGACTTGTGATGGCTTTTTTTACAGGGGACAAGAAATAGCCGTAATTGGTGGTGGAAATACAGCAGTAGAAGAAGCTCTATTCTTAACAAACTTTGCTTCAAAAGTAACCTTAGTCCACCGACGAGACGAGCTTAGGGCAGAAAAAATACTGCAAGATAGACTTTTTAAGCATCCAAAAATTGAGCCCATTTGGTTTCATGAACTTGAAGAAGTTATTGGTACTGATAATCCTTTGGGTGTCGAAGCAATTCGCATAAAAAGTTCAAAGAATGGGCAGATCTCGGAAATTCCTTGTAAAGGGGTCTTTGTAGCCATTGGGCACGCACCAGCCACAGAATTGGTAAAAGACGTTTTAGAAACGCACAATGGTGGCTACATTAAAGTTGAACCTGGCAGTACTAAAACATCAATACCTGGGGTTTTTGCAGCTGGTGATCTTACTGATCACATCTACCGCCAAGCCGTGACAAGCGCTGGGATGGGTTGTATGGCGGCTCTTGATGCAGAAAAATTTATTGCTGAAAACGATTAGAATTTTTGTTGTGAGAATAGGCCAACAAAGCAAGTAGCTCCAAGGTATAGGACTAATAAACTCTGCTTTTTTATGATCATTGATTTGTTTTTATTTTAATCTTTCTAACAATATTTTCGGGTATATTCTGTATCAAATCAATGTGAAGTAACCCATTTTCCATCATGGCTTCCCCAACTTCAACACCATCCGCAAGAACAAAAGATCTTTGAAATTGCCTTGTTGCAATTCCACGATGAAGAAAAATTTTTGTGCCTGTTTCTTGATTTTTCTTACCTTGAATAACAAGCTGGCGATCTTCCAAAACGATAGATAAGTCTCTTTCTGAAAAGCCAGCAACTGCCAAACTAATGCGGAATGATCGATCAGAAGTTTGTTCTATATTGAATGGTGGGTAACCATCATTGCTAGATTTAGCCGCTCTTTCTAATAGTTGCTCTAATTGCTCAAATCCAAGCATATGCGGATACGCACCGAATGATAATTTTGCCATATTTAAGACCCTAATCTAATCAACACCTATTGAACTCCTGATTGGCAGGCTCCTTACAAGTGGCTCCCTAAAATATTATTTTCAAGGGGTTAACAACTAAAATTTATTATCATATTAGATTAAAATATTCTGTAAGGTTATAAAATGAGTGCTTCAGACAAAGTATCAATGCAAACTGAAGAAGTTTTAAGAGTTGAGTTAGAATTCTTTCGCCAGGAACACCGTGATTTGGATCAGGCAATTGTGGCACTTTCTAACACGGCGACCGCAGATCGGCTTATGATACAAAGGCTAAAAAAAAAGAAATTGCAATTAAAAGATAAAATTACAAGATTAGAGGATCGACTTACTCCTGACATCATTGCCTAAGTTATTTTCTTATTATATTGGACATTTTAAAATGCGAGGTAAAAAATGAGCAAACCCCAAGTAGGCTTAATCATGGGAAGCCAAACTGATTGGTCAACAATGAGAGAAGCGGCTGATGTTTTATCAGAGCTTAATATAGCTTACGAAAAAAAAATTGTATCCGCTCACAGAACTCCAAACCGCTTGTGGTCGTACGGAGAGTCAGCCGAGTCAAGGGGTTTGCAGGTCATTATTGCAGGAGCTGGTGGAGCAGCTCACCTGCCAGGAATGATAGCATCAAAAACTAACTTGCCTGTTGTAGGCGTGCCTGTAAAAACATCGAGCTTAAATGGCGTTGACAGTTTGTATTCAATTTTACAAATGCCGCGTGGCTATCCGGTTGCCACTATGGCTATTGGAGCTCAAGGTGCAAAGAACGCCGGCTTACTAGCTGCACAAATAATTGCTCTATCCGACCCACAGGTGAAGAAAGATCTTGGAAATTGGAGGACAGCTTTGTCTGCTTCGATACCTGATGAACCTAAAGATGAGTAAAGTATTATCAAGCGGATCGACTATAGGTATACTGGGCGGTGGACAGCTGGGACAAATGCTGAGTATGGCGGCTGCCCGCCTGGGTTTTAAAACACATATTTTTGAGCCAAGCACAAATCCACCGGCTTCAAATGTATCATCTGGATTTACACAAGCAGAATATGATGATTACGACAAACTTAAAAAATTTGCCTCAAGCGTTGATGTTGTTACTTACGAGTTCGAAAACATCCCGACAGGCGCATTAGACATTATTGAAAAAGAGTGTGAAATTTTTCCAAGTAGAGAAGCCCTAAAAATATCACAGGATCGGCTTTTAGAAAAAAAATTCATTAACAAGCTTGGCTTTAAAACAGCAAGCTTCTGTGAAGTAAGTTCCCAAGAGGATTTAATTTTTGCACTTGAAAAACTTGGAACACCCAGCATATTGAAAACTAGACGTTTAGGATATGATGGCAAAGGGCAAGTAAAGTTAGGGGCAACTTCAAACCCTAAAGAAATTTGGAAAAGTTTAGGTGAAAAAGAATTAATACTTGAAGGGTTTGTAGATTTTTCCCTTGAGATCTCAGTGATAGGTTCGCGATCCAAAGATGGTCAAATATCATGTTTTGACCCTGGTGAAAACGTGCATAAACATGGGATATTAAGAACTACAACGGTACCTGCTAATCTTACAACTCAACAGAAAACTGACGCTGTATTAATTACAGCAAAAATTTTAGAGTCACTAAACTACATTGGGGTAATTGGCGTTGAATTCTTTGTTGCGAACAGCACATTAATTATTAATGAGTTTGCTCCACGAGTTCACAATTCTGGTCATTGGACACAAAACGGCTGCACAGTAGATCAATTCGAACAGCACATCAGAGCAATAGTGGGTTGGAACCTCGGGAATGGTGAAAGGCACTGTGATGTTATTATGGAAAACCTTATTGGTGATGAAATCAATAAAACTAGCGACTTGATTACAGATGGTTCTGTTTCATTACACCTTTACGGAAAAGTAGATACAAAACCTGGACGAAAAATGGGGCACTTCAATCGAATAATAAAATAGACTCATAAAAAAACCCCAGGAAAATCCCGGGGTTTTAAAATTAGTAGATTTAGGGGGCTACATCATGCCGCCCATGCCGCCCATGCCGCCCATATCTGGCATTCCAGGAGCACCACCTGCACCTGGTTTCTCAGGCTTATCAGCAACCATAGCTTCAGTTGTGATTAACAACCCTGCAACAGAAGAAGCGTCTTCCATGGCTGTTCTAGTAACTTTAGCCGGATCGATAACACCGTACTTGAACATATCACCATATTCCTCTGTTTGTGCATTAAAGCCAAAAGATGTGTCTTTGCTTTCACGGACTTTTCCAGCAACTACTGCACCGTCCACACCAGCGTTTTCGGCAATCTGACGAAGAGGTGCTTCGATTGCGCGGCGTACTATTGCAATACCAGCGTCCTGATCTGGATTTCCACCCTTAAGCTTTTCTAAGGATTTACCAGCTTGTACAAGAGCGACACCGCCACCAACAACTATACCTTCTTGAACCGCAGCTCGTGTAGCATTCAAAGCGTCATCAACGCGATCTTTACGCTCTTTTACTTCGACTTCGGTCATACCACCAACACGAATAACTGCAACACCACCGGCTAACTTAGCAACACGTTCTTGCAACTTTTCACGATCGTAGTCAGACGAAGTTTCTTCGATTTGACTACGGATCTGAGTAACACGAGCCTCAATTTCAGCTTTTGCACCTGCACCGTCAACGATAGTTGTCTCGTCTTTGGTAATCTGCACTTTCTTAGCGGTACCGAGCATATCCATTGTTACGCTTTCAAGCTTCATTCCTAAATCTTCGGAAATAACTTGTCCGCCAGTAAGAATAGCGATGTCTTGGAGCATAGCTTTACGTCGGTCTCCAAATCCTGGAGCCTTGACAGCAGCAATCTTCAGTCCACCTCTTAACTTGTTAACAACTAATGTGGCCAAAGCTTCGCCTTCTACATCCTCAGCGATGATCAATAACGGCTTTTGAGATTGAATGACTGACTCAAGTAATGGAACCATTGGTTGAAGCGATGAAAGTTTCTTCTCGTGCAGAAGTATCATGCAATCTTCTAGTTCAGAAGTCATTTTGTCAGCATTAGTAACGAAATAAGGTGAAAGATATCCGCGATCAAACTGCATACCCTCAACAACGTCAGTTTCAGTTTCCAAGCCTTTGTTCTCTTCTACCGTAATAACGCCCTCATTTCCTACTTTTTGCATAGCATCAGCGATTTGCTGACCAATTTCAGCCTCACCGTTAGCAGAAATAGTTCCAACCTGAGCCACTTCATCACTGTCCTTAACATCCCGAGACATTTTACGAATTTCTTCAACAACTTTTGACGTCGCTAAATCTATTCCTCTTTTTAAATCCATTGGATTTAGGCCAGCGGCAACTTGCTTGAGACCTTCGCGTACGATCGCTTGGGCCAAAACAGTTGCAGTTGTTGTTCCATCACCAGCCTCATCATTTGTTCGGCTAGCAACCTCTTTGACCATTTGAGCGCCCATGTTTTCAAGCTTGTCTTCAAGCTCGATCTCTTTTGCTACTGTCACACCGTCCTTAGTAATGCGCGGTGCACCAAATGATTTATCTAATACTACGTTTCGGCCTTTCGGTCCCAACGTTACTTTTACTGCGTCTGCAAGAGTGTTCACGCCTTTCAACATTCGGTCGCGAGCATCTGTGCTAAATCTGACGTCCTTAGCAGCCATTGTGCTTATCCTCGTCTATTTGTTAAAATTAATAATTAGCGATTAAGACAAAATGCCTAAAATATCGCTTTCCTTCATTATGAGAAGTTCTTCTCCATCAATAGTCACTTCTGTTCCAGACCATTTTCCGAATAGAATCTTATCACCTTCACTAACTGACATAGCAATTAGTTCACCGCTATCCTTACGAGCACCTTCTCCAGCCGCAACAATCACACCTTCGGCAGGCTTTTCTTTGGCGCTGTCAGGTATAATCAATCCGCCTGATGTTTTTTCGTCGCTTTCTACGCGGCGAACAAGAACACGGTCATGAAGTGGTTTTAATGCCATCTTAAGGCTCCTTCATTTAGTTACGTTACACTCTTATTGAGCCGTTATCACTCAACATGCGTGAGTGCTAACGAGCGGTATCTATGTACGAAACATGTAAGAGTCAACTATCCTATCAAAAAAATTTAAATTATATCAAATTTATTTTATCAGATTAGCCCTCTACCTCTTAAAAGGGCATCCACCTTTGGTAAACTTCCGCGAAAACGCTTATAGGCAATTTCAGGATCTAAGCTGTTCCCTTTAGAAAGAATATTATCCTCCAAGCTTTTTGCTAAATCAGCATCAAAAGGATTATCCAATTCTTCGAAAGCAGAAAAGGCATCTGCATCCATTACTTCCGACCACATATAACTGTAGTAAGCAGCAGCGTAATAATCACCCGAAAACACATGGGCAAAGTGTGGTGTTGCATGTCTCATTTTAATAGCTTCAGGCAGACCTATTTTATTCAAAATTTCGTTTTGAAGTTCCATGACATCTTTTTCAGTATTTTCCAGATGAAAATAGAGATCGACCAATGCGCTGGATGTATATTCAATTGTTTGATAACCCATATCGTAGTTTGAAGCACCAATAAGTCTTTCCATCAATTTTTCTGAAATTGGTGAATTTGTTTTATAGTGAACCGCAAAACGTTTCAAAACTTCTGGTACTGTCAGCCAGTGTTCAAATAGTTGACTGGGCAACTCAACAAAATCCCGTGAAACAGAAGTCCCTGAAAGGGGCTCATAAGTGACGTTTGATAATATCTGGTGAAGCGCGTGCCCAAACTCGTGAAACAAAGTTCGAGCGTCATCAAAAGATAAGAGTGTTGGAGATCCTTTTGCAAAATTACATACATTTAAAACAATTGGTTTTTGAGAGACAGGAAATTTGGCTTGTGATTGGAATGCACTACACCATGCACCAGATCTTTTCGAGGATCTTGCAAAATAATCACCAATAAATAGTGCAATTTTCTCCTCATTTTTTGTTACTTCCCAAGCCTTACAGTCTTTGTGATAAAGAGGTAAACTCACGGGCTGAAATGAAAGACCAAATAACTTATTAGCACAATAAAATGCAGCCTCGACCATTTGGTCTAAAGAAAAATACGACTTCACTTCTTCTTCATTTAGTTCATGTTCTTTTTGCCTTCTTTTTTCCGAATAGTATAGCCAATCCCAAGGATAAAAATCATCACTAATACCATCATTAGCCATGTATTCAGCTAAAATATTTTGATCTTTCTGAGCTCGTTCCTTCGCATATTTCCAAACTTGTAGTAGTAAGCCTTCAACGTTTTTTGGCTTTTTTGCCATTTCGGTTTCCAACTTAAACTCGGCAAAATTCGTATAACCAAGAAGATCAGCCATCTGTCTTCTTAAAGCTAATGTCTCTCGAGCAATTGGCCTATTATCAGTTTCTTCTCCATGCTGTCCTCGGGATGCCCACGCCTCTTGGGCTTTTTTTCTGAGTTCACGATTAGGTGAAAATTGCAGAAATGGAACAATTAATGATCTAGACAAATTGATAATAGGTTTGCTAACTCCTTTTTCTTCGGCTGCTTTTCGAGCAGCTTTAACTAAAAAATCAGGTAAACATGCCTCGTCTTTTTCTTCTAGTTCGAGAAACCAAGATCTTTCATCAGCCAATAAATTTTGTGAAAATTTAGTACCGAGAGTCGATAGCCGTTTCTGAATTTCCTTCATTGTCTCTTTGTTTTTATCTGAAAGTGCTGCACCCGCTCTAAAAAAATCTTGGTGTATTTTTTCTAGGAGCCGTTTTTCTTCAGCGCTTAAATTCAAAGAATCAATTCGATTAAATAAATCCTGGATTCGATTAAAGAGCTTCTCGTTAGATGTTATTATGGATGAATGGAGAGCTAACTTTGGAGAAAACTCCATCATCAACTTTTCGCGCTGCTCATTAGCGTCTGCACTAACTAAAGTATAAAAAACGGACAGGACCCTATTCAGCAATTTGCCTGACTTCAAAATTGCCAGAATAGTGTTTGTGAAAGTTGCTGGGTTGGGATTATCACTTATTGCTTGAATTTCTCTAAGCTCTTCCGCAAGAGCTTTTTCAAAAGCTTCAGAAAAATGATCATCTTTAATTTCATCAAATGGCGCAATTTTGTAAGGAGTATTCCAATTTATTAGTAAGGGATTTTCAAAAAACATTTTAATTTCTTCAATCAGAGCAAACTGGACATTTTATGCTTCGGTCTGTTTTTATTTTACGCGTTTCTCCATTTAAGCTGTCATATATAAACATTTGGCCCAGCAAAGTGGAACCTGACTGAGTTAATATTTTTAAAGTTTCAACAGCCATAAAAGAACCAATAACACCAGGTAAAGGAGAAAAAACCCCACCCTCAGCACATGTCAGCACTGCACCTTCCTTAGGTGGCTTAGGAAAAACACAAGCGTAGCAGGGACCGCCTTGATGGGGCGCAAATACAGAAACTTGACCTTCCCATTGGCTTAATGCTCCAGATACTAGTGGTTTATTTGTTTTTGTCGCAGCTGCATTAGCAATGTATCGTGTTTCAAAATTGTCAGTTCCATCCACAATAACATCATATTCAGAAAAAATTTCTTCAGCTATTTCTGCATTAAGGCGCCTATTATAGGGCCGTACATTAACATTACTATTCAGTTTATGTATTGCTTCCGTTGCCAAAAAAACTTTTTGTTCTCCAAGTTGATCCGTGGGATAAATAACCTGCCTTTGTAGATTTGATAAACTAACTTTATCATCATCAATAATTCCAATTGTTCCAACCCCTGAAGCTGCTAGATACTGGATAACAGGAGATCCTAAGCCCCCTACTCCTAAAATTAAAACACTGGAGTCTTTTATCCGGCGCTGTCCAAGACCCCCAATTTCTTTCAGTATAATATGTCTTGAATAGCGCTCAAGTTCATGGTCAGAAAATTCGTCATTTTTTTCATCATCATTTGATTGATAGTCTCTGGATTTGTTTTTTAAAATTTTTATAAACAGCTGAAATAAAAATACCAAACTCACGAGGAAAAAAATTGTTGCCCAAGGAGCCCAACCGCCCATTTTAACCGAAAAGGAATTTGTTTCAGCAAGTGACAAAAGAGACAAGAGGATACTTAAAAACATCAAAAAAACAATGCTTAAGCGGAAATTTTGGCTCATACCAAAGTACCCGCTGAGAAACCAAGCAAAGGCAATAAATGAAAGGACGACTACTATCATTTTGTTCCTGTTGATCCAAAACCACCAATATTTCTAGCTGTTTGGCTCAAGTTTTTTGAAACTTGGAACTGAACTTTCAAAGTTGGAGCAAAAACTATTTGTGCAATTCGCATACCGTGTGTGATTAAGAATTCCGCGTCACTTATATTTACAATGATTACGCCTACTGGGCCCCGATAATCACTATCAATTGTACCGGGCGAATTTAACAAAGTCAGACCATATTTTAAAGCTAAGCCAGAACGAGGTCTTAACTGACCCTCAAAGCCACTAGGTATTTCCAGGCACAGTCCGGTAGGTACTAATACTCTTTGCATAGGAGCTAAAGACACTCCTATTGACCTATCTGATTTGCTAAAATTAGCTCTTAAATCAGCACCAGCTGCTCCCTCGCTCTCAAAGTTTGGTAGGCCCAAATCTTGATCAGCTTCTTTTGTCCAAGTAACACCAATTTTAAGCATCCCTTTCCTCAAAAGATTGACTAATCTTTTCAACTAAAGTTTCGGCCAATGCGCGCTTTGACATAGTCGGTAATTGCTCAGATATTTCTTCACTAACAAGTATGGCGGTATTTTCATCGCCTCCCATAGTTTGGGTACCTAAGGAAACATCATTGGCAACAATAAAATCACAGCCTTTTTTCTTTAACTTTGATTTAGCATTTATTAAGATATTTTCTGTTTCAGCAGCAAAACCAATAACCACTTTTGGCCTATTTTTGTTCAGCTTTGAGACAGATGCTAAAATATCTTCGGTTTCCGATAAATCAAAAGTTGGAAGCATACCATTTTGTTTTTTTAATTTCTGATTTTTGATTTTTATAACTTTCCAATCCGCAACAGCAGCTGTAAAAAACGCTCCATCAGCAGGAAGCGCAGAATGAACGGCTTTATACATCTGATCCGCTGTTTCTACTTTGATTACTTTTGAGCCAAATGGCGGACTTATTTCAACAGGTCCAGATACAAATGTAACTTTTGCACCCTTTTGAATAAGTGCCTCTGCTATCGCTGTTCCTTGCTTTCCGGACGATCTATTACCTATAAATCGAACTGGGTCTATAGGCTCTCTAGTAGGGCCAGACGTTACTATAAAATGCCTACCTTTTAACTTTTTATTACCAAAATGAAGTTCTATATTTTCCAGAATTTCATCGACTTCAGCCATTCTTCCATAGCCAAATTCTCCACATGCCATATCACCTTCGTTTGGACCTACAAATTTAATTCCGATCTCATTCAAGGTGTGTATGTTTTTTTGCGTTACAGCATTTTCCCACATACGGACATTCATAGCGGGTGCCATTAAAACATTCGTATCAGTGGCTAATATAAGAGTACTAGCTAGGTCATTTGCTTGGCCAGTTGCTGTTTTAGCTATAAAATCAGCACTAGCCGGAGCAACTACAATTAAATCAGCGCTACGGGACAATTCTATATGACCCATTTCAGCTTCATCGGTCAAATCAAACAAATTATTAAAAACTTTTTCTTGGGCAAGTGCAGAAACTGCCATAGGCGTAACAAAGTTTTCAGCAGCTTTGGTCATGACTGGAGTGACTTTTACGCCTTTTTGAGTCAGCTTTCGAACCAATTCAAGAGACTTATAAGCAGCTATTCCACCAGTTATAATTACTATGACTTTTTTACCATTAAGCATCTAAAATCTCGTATTTATAGTACTGGAACTTTAGTGCTTTATAGTTCTAACATGCAACCCGTAGAATTAGATTGATTAAATTAGTAAAATTTATAGAAAATTCCTAACTTCACCGGCATTTTTCTCTAGATATTTCCGCATCTTCCCAAACGCAGCAGCCTCTAATTGTCGTACGCGCTCTTTTGAAAGACCTAATTCAGCGCCTAAGCTTTCCAAAGTCCTTGGACTATCAATTAATTTTCTTTCACGGACAATAAATTGCTCTCTATCGTTCAACGCTTCCATAGCCACGCCCAACCAATTAGCCAGTCTTTTTTGATCGTGCTCCTCCTCAACTGTTAAGTCAGCGCGTGCATTTTCATCTTCCAAAGTTTCAATCCACTCGCGTCCTTCTTCATCGCTGGCTTGTGTTGCATTCAGTGAAAAATCTGAACCCGACAAACGACCATCCATCATTTCTACATCGCTTAATGGCACACCTACTTCTGTGGCAATCAATTGATTCAGCTGATGCTTATCTAAATTCTCCCCAGTTTGCTGAGCCTCTCGCTCCAACTGCGCTTGCACTCTCCGCATATTGAAAAACAGTGATTTCTGACTGCTGGTGGATCCAGTACGGACCATCGACCAATTCCGCATCACATAATCCTGAACGCTGGCTTTTATCCACCAAACAGCGTATGTGGAAAACCGCACTCCTCTATCAGGATCAAATTTATCAGCAGCCTTCATCAAGCCTAAGCCAGCCTCTTGAACCAAATCATTCATTGGAGCACCGTACCGCTTAAATTTTGCCGCCATCGATATAGCCAACCGCATATAAGCAGTGATTAAACGATGCAAGGCAGCCTCATCTCTAGAGTCTCTCCAGGCATAAGCCAACTGAAGTTCAGTTTCAGCATCAAGTAGTTCCGCCTTAACCGCTTTCCTGGTAAGTGACATATCTGAATTGTCTAAAGCCATTTTGATCACCCCTAAACACGCTGACGAGCATAAAAAACTCAAATTTATAAAGTGATACGCCTGTGAAGCTATCTTGGATCACTTTTGCTTATATGCGGTTGGATCAAAGTTTTAGCTGTCGCATTAGATATTCAAGATAGGCCCTAAACGATAAATCATAATACACAAAGCAAATTTTACATAGCCTAGTTGGCACTAAGTCAATTATTAAATTTCTCTTCTAATGTCTGCCAAATAATTTCTGCTACATTAATTTGATCAAAACGTTCAAGTTCTTGTATCCCTGTCGGTGAAGTTACATTTATTTCGGTTAAATATTTACCTATTACATCTATACCAACAAAAATCTGTCCCTTATTTTTCAATGTAGGTCCAATCACTTTGCAGATTTCTCTATCTCGTTCAGTTAATTTTACGGGTTGAGCTTGTCCACCAACGTGCATGTTTGATCTTGTTTCACCCGCTAGTGGCACACGATTAATCGCGCCAACCGGCTCTCCATCAACCAGAATGATGCGTTTATCACCGTTTTTTACATCAGGCAAAAACTCCTGAGCAATCAGCGGTTCTGAGGAAATATTAGAGAACAATTCATGCAATGAAACTAAATTTTTATCATTCTCTTTTAAACGAAAAACACCTGCGCCACCATTGCCATAAAGGGGTTTTATAATAATATCACCAAATTCCCTTTTGAATTCTTTAATTTCCTCTAAATCGCGAGTTATTAAAGTATTGGGTATTAATTCCGGAAATTCGAGTACTAATAATTTTTCAGGTAAATTCCTGACCCAAAACGGATTATTTACAATCAAAGTTTCTTGGCCAACCATATCTAACAAATGTGTAGTGGTAATATATCCCATATCAAATGGCGGATCTTGTCTTAACCATATTACGTCAAACTCACTTAGTTCTTTAATTTCCTGATCACCAAAGGTTACGTGGTCCCCAATTTTTCTTTTCAAGATTATAGAGCGTACTTTGGCTACGATTTTGCCCTGATTAAAGGTCAAACTATTAGGATTGTAGACATATAAATCGTGACCCCTAGACTGTGCTTCTTCAGCCAGACGAAACGTACTATCAGCATCAATATCGACATCTTCTATGGGGTCCATTTGAAATGCAATTTTCATCAAAAGATCTCGTCTCGCTTTAATTAATCAAATCACAAACTATTAACATTTCAACTGAAGAAGGTAAACAAATTAGTCACGACTATTCTTTATTTGAAGTGCTAACTGGTAGACGTCTCTTCGAGGTAAATTCAATGCTATTGAAACAGTTTCTGCAGAGTCTTTCACTGACATAGACCTCAGCGCCCCCTTCAAATGTGTCTCTATTTTAGTCCGGTCAAGATCAAGGCCGCCTGCAGCATCTTTCACGCCATCAATTAGAATAACAATTTCACCCTTGACTTTGTGATTTCTATAAAAGTTTGAAAGTTCCTTCAAAGTTCCACGCTTGGCATCCTCAAATTTCTTAGTGATTTCACGACAAACGACTCCGAGCCTTTTTTCACCAAAAATTTCTACCGCCATCTCTAAAGTATCTATTAATCTTTTTGGAGATTCGTAAAAGACCAAGGTCCCACTGTACCGATTTAGGTTCCGTAGCTTTAATTCCCTTTGATTTTTATTGTTTGGTAGAAAACCTTCAAAATAAAACTTGTCCGTTGATAGCCCGCCGATCGTCAAAGCCGCGATTAATGCACACGGGCCTGGCGCACTCGTGACGCTTTTCCCCGAATTTATTACCTCTGACAGCAGTGAAAAACCGGGGTCGGCAATTAGAGGGGTTCCGGCTTCTGATGCATAAGCAATGGATTTACCTTGCTCCAAGTAATCGAGAATCTTGGGTCGGATTTTACTACCGTTATGATCATGATAAGAAATCAACGTTCTATTTTTCAGTTGAATCCCATGAATTTCTAATAACTTTTTTAAAGTTCTAGTATCCTCAGCAGCCAAAACATCCACACTGGCAAGTATATCCAATGCTCTTAAAGTTATATCTCGTGCCGTGCCGATAGGTGTAGAAACAAAATATAATCCAGGCGATAACTTGATTGATTTGTAATTGACCATTAGACACTTTTTAGTTGAAAATTTTAATTAACTCAAAATTTTGAGGACGTAACATTATGATTGCCAGAATAATTTCAGTAAGCAAGCAGTTAAAATTAATAAGTGTTATAATTTTAACTATTGTAATTTCATCGTGCGCTCCTCAACAACGTGAAACTTATACTGGTCTAAACATTGACGTTAAAAAACCAGTTCAGGTTGCTTTACTTTTACCAAAGTCTCATCCGAAAACACGAGCCGTATCAGCAAGCTTAGAAAATGCTACACTCATGGCTGTTGGAGAAATGAAGCATGTCCAAATTCATCTTCGAATTTATGACACTGCAGGCAATCCAGAACAAGCTGCTATCCAAGCTCGAAAAGCCGTTGATGATGGCGCCAAGATTATTTTAGGACCGCTATTCGCAGAATCGGCAAATGCTGCTGGGATGGCAGTGGCTGATCAAGGAATAAACGTGTTGAGTTTTTCCAACAATACGTCTGTTGCTGGTGGGAACGTATTTATTTTAGGTAAAACATTCCAGAACACCTCGAATAGATTACTTAAATATGCCGCATCAAAAGGTAAAACGCGGGCAGTTATTTTATATCCTGATAATACAGAAGGTAAATTTGGAAGAACTGCTCTTGAAACTTCTGCAAAAAAATCGAATGTCCAAGTTGTCAATACGCAGCCTTTTGAGTTTACACAAAAGGGCATTGTTAATGCTGTTCCTTTGGCGCGTGCATCCATCGAAGTTGAAGATGCGGATTTACTTCTTTTGACGTCAAACTCAGCAGGCGCTCTACCTCTTTTAGGACAAATGCTACCAGAAACAGGAATTAATATAGAAAAAGTTCAATTCGCTGGAATTTCTCGCTGGGATATACCCCAACAAACACTTCGCCTGAAAGGCCTTCAGGGGGGTTGGTTTACTTTACCAGATGAAACTGTTCGTAAAAATTTCTCTCGGCGTTATGAAACTCTCTATAATCAAAAACCCCATCAACTTGCTGGATTGGCCTTCGATGGGATAGCCGCCATCGGGGCTTTAGTTCAAACTGGAAGGCCACATGCATTAACATCAAAGGGTTTAACTCAGTCCGCTGGATTTGAGGGTGTGGACGGTATATTTCGATTTTTAAAGGATCGAACTAATGAACGTGGTTTAGCCATAGCAGAAGTAAGAGATAAGCAGGTATATATAATTGACCCAGCTCCCCGATTCTTTAGATTCTGATCCAATTAAAAGCGGCAAAGATAAACCGGCGTATAATGATGAAGATTTGATCTGCGAATCTAGTCAAATTTTTGATCAAGGTAAGGTTAATGATTTTTTTAACTTAAAAGTCAGTGAAAGAGGGAAATTAGTAAGCTTACTAAAAGAGTTAAAATCCAAGGGCTTTGATAGAATTTCATTTGAATTGCGCAAAAATCCTTTAAAAGCAAGGAAAGCCATTAGAAGCTATGCTTTTTTAACTGACCGTTTGGTAACTTCCGCATGGAAATTTGCGACAGAAATTCAATTTCCATCACATAATCCAACAGAGGCGGAGAAACTGTCAATCATATCCGTGGGAGGATATGGAAGACGTGAAATGGCTCCATTTTCAGATGTGGATTTACTCTTTTTGACTCCATATAAAATTACTCCTTGGTCAGAAAATGTTATTGAAACTGTCCTCTATCTTCTCTGGGATCTTAAACTGAAAGTTGGACATTCCTCCCGCTCCATTAAAGATTGTTTACGTCTTGGTAGTGACGATTATACAATTAGAACAGCTATGCTTGAGCATCGTTTTGTCTGCGGAGATATCAATCTAGCCTCTCAACTAAATGAAAAACTATGGAAAAATTTATTCAGCGGAACGGCAAAAGATTTCATTTCTGCAAAATTAATAGAACGTGAAAATCGACATGAAAAACATGGTCAGAGGTACATGGTCGAACCAAACGTCAAAGAAGGTAAAGGCGGGTTACGGGACCTGCAATCTCTTTATTGGATAGCAAAGTATGTTTATCAAACCCAAAACATCAGTAATTTAGTCGACCTAAATGTTTTCAGATCAGATGAATATCTTCAATTTGAGCAGGCCGAAGAATTTTTATGGGCAGTTCGGTGCCAAATGCACCACTTGGCAGACAGAGCTATAGAACAATTAAGCTTTGATCTTCAGGTAGAGGTCGCATCAGCAATGGGTTATCACGACTCTCGAGATCAGCGTGCTGTAGAAATATTTATGCAAGATTATTTCAGGCATGCAACACGAGTTGGAGATTTGACCAGAATTTTCTTAACCTCACTAGAAGCGGTTCATGCAAAGGATGAACCGCTTCTAGAGCGCATTTTCAAAAGAAAGCCAAAGATAAATAACAACTATCTTGTTATACAAAACAGACTAGCAATTAAGTCTGAAAAAGAATTTTTAACTAATCCAATAAATTTATTGAAGCTATTTTCCGAGGCACTTCGAACCGGACTATTAATTCATCCAAATGCGATGCGGTTAGTGTCTGCAAACTTAGCTATGGTGAACAATGAGTTTAGAGCCTCGACGGAAGCTCAGCAAATTTTTCTAGAGTTACTTCTCAAGCACGGAAATCCAGAGAGAGCTCTTCGAAGAATGAATGAGTTAGGGTTTCTCGCAAAGTTTATTCCCGAATTTGAGCCCATAGTAGCCATGATGCAATTTAATATGTACCACAGCTACACCGTTGATGAGCATACAATCCAATGTTTAAAGACACTGGCTCAAATTGAAAAAGGCGAGCTGGTAGAAGAGTTGCCAATTGCCAGCTCTATTTTAAAAGACGGGGTCAACCGAAAGGTTATTTATATAGCTTTATTACTACATGATATTGGGAAAGGGCGCTCTGATGATCATTCAATCTTAGGGGCCAAAATTGCCAAGCAAGTTTCACCGCGTTTAGGTCTTAATAAACAGGAAACAGAGACAGTAGAATGGCTTGTAAGATATCATTTGTTAATGTCTGACATGGCACAAAAGCGAGATATATCAGACCCTCGTACAGTGCGTGATTTTGCCAAGGCAGTTCAAAGTGTCAAAAGGTTAAACCTATTAACAGTTCTAACTGTTTGCGACGTTCGAAGTGTAGGACCAGATACCTGGAACAACTGGAAAGCCACCCTTATTCGACAATTATATGCTGAAACGAAAGCAATTTTGGAACAAGGTGCTGAAGCTTTAAACAGAGAAAACCGCATGACTGAAGCGAAAAAAGCTCTTCGAGAGAAACTTTCTGAATGGGACAATAAAGACATAAAGATTGAAACCGGAAGGCATTATCCTCCCTATTGGCAAGGTTTCCAATTAGATGCCCAATTTACTTTTGCAAAATTGCTCAGAAATCTCGGAGCGGATGAAATTAAAATAGAACTTACCCCTGATACAGACAGAGATGCTACTAGAATTTGTTTTGCTCTATCAGACCATCCTGGAATATTTTCTCGCCTAGCAGGTGCTCTCGCATTGGTGGGGGCAAACGTTGTTGATGCGAGATCATATACATCAAAGGATGGGTTTGCTACAGCTGCATTCTGGATACAAGATGGAGACGGCTCACCATATAATCAGGCCAGGTTTTCTCGACTCCGACGGATGATCGAAAAAACACTTAGTGGTGAAGTTATCACACGAGAAGCTATTAAAGAACGAGACAAATTCAAGAAAAGGGAAAAGGCTTTCAAAGTTCCAACTTCTATAACCTTCGACAATGAAGGATCAGAAATTTATACAATTATTGAAGTGGACACGAGGGATAGACCCGGTTTACTTTTTGATCTGACCAGAACTTTAGCCAACATGAATGTGTATATAGCGTCTGCAGTTATAGCAACCTACGGCGAGCAAGTTGTAGATAGTTTTTACGTTAAAGACATGTTTGGTTTGAAATTTCACAGTGAAAGTAAACAGAAAAAACTTGAACAAAACTTACGACAGGCGATTACGCTTGGAGTGGAACGGGCAGAATCTTGAAACCCATACGCGTTATATCTGGTTTTTTAACAGTTGGCTTTTGGACTTTGGTCAGCCGGGTCTTAGGTATGGTTCGGGAAATTTTATTATTTTCTTTGATAGGCGCAGGTCCACTTCTTGATGCTTTTTTTGCTGCTTTTAGGCTGCCGAATATGTTTAGAAGATTCTTTGCTGAAGGCGCTTTCAACTCTGCTTTTGTACCATTAATTTCAAAAAAATATGAAAAAAACGAAAATGCTTCAGCTTTTGCAAATGAAGCCTTGGGTGGTTTGGCATTTATACTATTAATACTCACAACTCTGGCAATTATATTTATGCCCGCATTAATCTGGGCTATAGCCAACGGTTTTGTTGGAGACGAGCGGTTCGATCTTACTGTTGCTTTCGGCCGGGTCATGTTTCCTTATATTTTATTAATATCACTTGCAGCTCTTCTATCTGGAGTTTTAAACGCATTAGGCTATTTCGCAGCAGCAGCAGCAGCTCCAGTCCTGCTTAATATAACTATCATTTTGGGATTGTGCATATCATTCTTTTTTGCATGGCCAACAATGACAATACTAATTTACTCAGTACCATTTGCTGGCATTTTACAGTTAGCACTTTTGTGGAGAGCCGCCGAAAAAGCAGGTTTTAAAATAAAACCTTGCAGACCAAGGTTATCAGACGATATGCGAATATTGGTAAGAGTGGCTATCCCTAGCGCCCTTGCCAATGGGGTTTTACAAATCAATTTGCTAGTTGGCCAGTTTGTTTCGAGCCAAGAAACAGGCGCCATAAGTTGGCTGTATGGTGCTGATCGATTATACCAGTTACCTCTGGGCGTCGTGGGAATTGCAATCGGTATAGTATTGCTTCCAGAATTATCCCGTAGGATCGCGAGTAAAGATGAAAAAGGAGCTCGCTCAGCGTTTAATAATGCATTTACGACAAGCATGGCTCTGACCATTCCAGCCACCTTAGCGTTGTTTATTATTCCTTTACCATTGATATCAGCACTTTTTCAGCATGGCCTAACGAGTACTAATGATGCTATCGCCATGGCCCTGGCCACATCCATTTATGCTCTTGGATTACCAGCATTTGTCTTACAAAAGATCTATCAACCTCTCTACTTTGCTCGGGGTGATACAAAAACTCCTTTTAAATTTGCGGCTTTATCAATGATAGTAAATTCGATAATTGCGATTGGTTTAATGCCTTTTTACGGATGGATTGCCGCACCTATTGCAACCACAATCTCTGCTTGGGCTATGATTATCTTATTGGTTCTTGGTACAAAAAATGTTGGGGCGATTGGCCAACTTACTCAACTTTCAAAATCAAAATTCTTGCTTATTATTTTATCCTCTTTCATTATGGGATTATTTTTATGGGGGGCAAACTTCCTTCTCAAAAATGATGTCGCTTCGATTTTAGAGAGAATAATTTTTGCTATATTTTTAATTCTGCTAGGAGTGGTAACTTACACGGCGACGGCAGTTTTCCTGGGCGGTATTAATTTAAAAGAACTTAGAGCTTCAATAAAAAAGGGTTAGTTTCTTAGAATAGAAAGTACTGTCTTTATCCCGCCTGGACCCAAAAAAAGTGATAAAACAAAACCTATCACAAATCCTGCGAAATCAGCTATCCATAGTTCTCCAGTTCCAAATAAAAAACTGAAAAGTAATTGCACACTCATTAATGTTACTATCAATGCAAAAGCCTGCGATTGATTTTTCTTTTCTGCTAATCGCAATGTAATCCAAGAAACAAAGGTATAAGCCCCGACAAATCCATAAACTCCAGGAAAGGATCCTACCAAAATTTGCTCATTGGTTGCTGATATAGAATAAAAAAAAGCCGCAAAAAATGTACTTAATAACCAAATTGAAATCACAGAAAATGACGAAAAAACTTCACCAACCATTTTTCCCAAAGCTAATAACAAAACTGCAGCAAAAACAACTGAAAGACCTGATAAATTGATAAACGGATAAACTATAAATCTCGATACATACTCAATTGAGAAATTACCTGTTTCAAACATCCACGTCGCAAGATTAGGAGGAACACCATAATTTTGGACTAAAGTCAGTCGTTCAATGGTCGTCTCAGTTTTTCCAAGTGGCCCACCAAAACCAAAAACAAGAAAGGCTTCAACCAGAATTATGCCAAAAAAAATCAGTAAAATAGAAGTGGGAATTGGATTAACAATTGGGGATCTGTTATAGTCTGACAAGAAAAATTCCTTAGCTTGACCAAATTTACCGACACAGGTAAGCGATTTGTCAGAGAAAATCCAGACGGAGAATTATAAATGGATAACATGCTGCAAAATGATTCAGTCATCCAATTCAAAAAGCGCGTTTTTTCAGGGGTTCAGCCGTCTGGTGGTTTGACGCTAGGAAACTATCTGGGTGCAATCAAAAGATTTGTTCAGATGCAAGACGACGATTACGAAACGATATATTGTGTGG
>NZGN01000064.1:0-14002 GCA_002691045.1 Marinovum sp. | reverse complement strand
TAGGTCCCCAAAGGTCAGGAGATAATAAATGATCCAGATGCAAACTAACCTGGATGTTGCTGATAACTCAGGTGCACGAAGAGTTCAGTGTATTAAAGTTCTAGGTGGATCTAAGCGTAAGTACGCCTCAGTTGGGGACGTAATTGTAGTCTCTGTAAAAGAAGCTATTCCCCGTGGTAGAGTTAAAAAAGGCGATGTAAGAAAGGCCGTTGTTGTTCGAACGGCAAAAGAAGTACGGCGCGATGATGGAACAGCAATTCGTTTTGACAGTAATGCTGCAGTTATTTTGAATAATGCTGGAGAGCCAATTGGTACAAGAATTTTTGGACCTGTTGTTCGTGAATTACGTGCTAAAAATTTCATGAAAATAATTTCTCTAGCTCCGGAGGTGCTGTAATGGCTGCAAAGCTTCGTAAAGGCGATAAAGTTGTTGTTCTTGCTGGAAAGGATAAAGGCAAAGAAGGCACAATTTCTTCCGTAGATCCTAAAGCAAATAAGGCTGTTGTGGACGGAATAAATATGGCAATCAGACATACCCGGCAAAGTCAAACCACTCAAGGTGGACGTTTGCCGAAGGCGATGCCAATAGAGCTTTCTAATCTTGCGTTTTTAGATGCCAACGGAAAGCCGACTAGAGTGGGATTTAAAATTGAGAAAGACAAAAAAGTAAGAATTTCAAAAACTACAGGGGACGTGATCGATGCTTGATACAGAAAATTACGTTCCAAGGCTCAGAGCTGATTATGATGGTCGCATAAAATCGGCTATGAAAGAAGAGTTTGGCTATAAAAATGATATGATGATCCCCAAGCTCGATAAAATAGTACTTAATATTGGGTGCGGTGCTGAAGCAGTGAAAGACAGTAAGAAAGCGAAGTCAGCACAAGCTGATCTATCCGCCATAGCTGGTCAAAACGCTGTCATTACCAAAGCGAAAAAATCAATAGCTGGTTTTCGTGTTAGAGAGGGAATGCCTCTTGGCGCAAAAGCGACGTTACGTGGGGCAAGAATGTACGAATTTTTGGATAGGCTCATCACAATAGCGATGCCTAGAATTCGAGACTTTAGAGGTGTTTCTGCGAAGTCCTTTGATGGCCGTGGCAACTATGCTTTGGGGATAAAAGAACATATTGTTTTCCCAGAAATCGATTTCGATAAAATCGATGAGCCATGGGGTATGGATATAGTGATAACAACAACTGCAAATACTGATGCGGAAGCTAAGGCTTTGCTGACTTATTTTAACATGCCGTTCAACAGCTAATCGCGGGAAGGATTGACAGATGGCTAAAAAAGCAATGATCGAACGCGAAAAAAAGCGTGAACGCCTTGTGAAGAAGTTTGCTGCAAAGCGGGCTGAATTAAAAGAAATCGCTAAAGATGAGACTCGACCTATGGAAGAGCGTTTCAAAGCTAGGTTAAAACTAGCAAAACTGCCGAGGAATTCGGCTCCAAATAGAATGCATAATAGATGTCAGCTAACAGGTCGGCCTCACGCATACTACAGAAAGCTCAAGGTTTCTCGTATTGCTCTGCGTGAGTTGGGTTCGTCAGGTTTAATCCCTGGTTTAGTGAAGTCTAGTTGGTAGAGGAGAAGAGATATGAATGATCCTATCGGCGATATGCTAACTCGAATTCGAAATGCTCAAATGCGTGGCAAATCTACTGTTTCTACACCGGCTTCCAAATTGCGGGCATGGGTTTTAGATGTTTTAGCAGATGAAGGCTATATTCGAGGATATGAAAAAACAACCTCCACTGATGGCCATGGTGCTATCGAAATAAGCTTGAAATATTTTGATGGTGTTCCTGTGATAAGAGAGTTGAAGCGGGTGTCTAAACCAGGACGACGGGTTTATCTCGGTGTAAAAGATATACCGCAAGTTCGTCAGGGATTAGGTGTCTCAATAGTTTCAACACCGCAGGGTGTCATGTCAGATGCAAATGCTCGCGCTAAAAATGTTGGTGGCGAAGTACTTTGCACGGTATTCTAAAGGGGATAACTAATGTCTAGAATTGGTAAAAAACCCGTAGAGCTGCCATCCGGAGTAAGTGCAACGGTTTCTGGTCAAACTATAGAGGTTAAGGGTCCTAAAGGCACTCTGAATTTTAGTGCGACTGATGATGTTACTATAACTATGGCTGATAATTCTGTTGCAGTCGAACCCAGAGGGCAGTCTAAGCGAGCTCGTCAACAATGGGGTATGAGCCGCACAATGGTGGCCAATATGGTTAAAGGTGTATCTGAAGGGTTCAAAAAAGAACTGGAAATAAATGGTGTTGGTTACAGGGCACAACTACAGGGCAATACCCTGAAATTAAATTTAGGATTGTCTCACGATGTAGATTTTCCAATACCTTCCGATGTTACAGTTTCAGCACCTAAACCTACGCAAATTATTATTGAAGGTATTGACCCCCAAAGAGTTGGTCAGGTCGCCGCTAACATTCGTGAATGGAGAAAGCCAGAACCATACAAAGGTAAAGGCATCAAGTACATTGACGAGTATATTTTCCGCAAAGAAGGTAAGAAGAAGTAAGGACGTTAAGTTATGGCAAATAGCAAAAGAAATTTATTCTTGAAGCGCCGAATGCGCGTTCGGAACAAGCTGCGCAAAGTAAATGCGGGCAGAGTAAGGTTATCGGTTCATCGTAGTAATAAAAATATTAGTTGCCAGTTAATTGACGATGTTAAAGGTCTGACACTGGCGGCTGCATCCTCGATGGAAAAAGATTTAGGTGTTGTTGGAAAAAATAACGTTGAAGCCTGCTCTAAAGTGGGAACTGAGCTCGCTAAGCGTGCAAAATCAGCTGGTATTTCAGAGTGTTATTTTGATCGCGGCGGTTTCCTCTTTCACGGTGGCATAAAGGCTTTAGCCGATGCGGCACGTGAAGGTGGTTTGAAGTTTTAAGGAGACGAAATTAATGGCTAAAGAACCAAATCAAAAGGGAAGAAACCGCGACGAAGCGGCTCCTGAACTTGCAGATCGTCTCGTAGCGATCAATAGGGTGTCCAAAACAGTGAAAGGCGGGAAGCGTTTTGGCTTTGCTGCTCTCGTCGTAGTTGGAGACCAAAAAGGTCGCGTGGGTTTTGGCAAAGGTAAGGCAAAAGAAGTTCCTGAGGCTATTCGAAAAGCCACGGAACAAGCCAAGAGACAAATGGTGAGAGTGCCCTTGCGTGAAGGACGTACTCTGCATCATGATATCGATGGAAGGCATGGCGCTGGCAAGGTTGTGATGAGAACTGCGCCGACAGGTACTGGAATCATTGCTGGTGGTCCAATGCGTGCGGTGTTTGAAATGCTTGGCGTTCAGGATGTTGTGGCAAAATCAATAGGTTCTCAAAATCCGTATAATATGATCCGAGCAACTCTGAACGGGTTGGGCCGTCAGGCAAGCCCTCGAATGGTAGCACAGCGACGTGGTAAAAAAGTTGCTGAGATACTCCGCCGCGATGAAGCGCCTGCTGCAGAAACTGCGTGATATCAAAGGATACTCTTATGGGAAAAACAATCATAGTAAAGCAAATTGGGTCACCTATCCGTCGTCCTGAGAAGCAGCGCCAAACTTTAATTGGGCTTGGTTTAAATAAGATGCATAAAACTCGGGAGCTGGAAGATACTCCGTCTGTTCGGGGAATGGTCAATAAGATACCGCATTTGGTGAAAATTATAGAAGAACGAGGATAGTCCAACTATCGCGTTGAAATAGAAACCGCGTTTATTCCTTTCGTCGCACAATCGGGGGGTAATTCCGGTAAAAGGAGAAGCGACATGAAACTGCATGAATTACATGATAACGAAGGCGCAAATCGTAAGAAAAAACGAATTGGCCGTGGACCAGGTTCTGGTAAGGGCAAAACTGGTGGCAGAGGGATAAAAGGTCAAAAGTCCAGGTCGGGAGTGGCCATAAATGGTTACGAAGGTGGACAGATGCCTTTGTATCAAAGATTGCCAAAGCGTGGTTTTAATAAGCCAAATAGAAAATCTTATGCTGTTGTAAACCTGGGTTTGATAGAAAAGTTCATTGGAGCAAAAAAATTAGATGCCAAAGCCGAAATCAATGAAAATACACTTGTTGCTTCGGGCCTAGTTCGTAGAAAGCTTGATGGCGTTCGAATTTTGGCAAAAGGTGAATTGAAATCAAAAGTAAACTTGGTTGTAACGGGAGCGTCAAAAGCTGCGGTTGAAGCTGTTACGAAAGCAGGTGGAACACTGACAACGGAAGCCTCTTCTGAATAAATACTTGTGAAAGACAATCTGTGCGCTTACATAATATTTGAATTTTAATATAGGCCGCTGAGTAATAACCTATTAGCGGCGTTTTTCCTAAGTGAGAACCGAATGGTATCTGCAGTTGAACAAATGGCCGCTAACACGAGTTGGTCGGCGTTAGGCAAAGCAAAAGATTTAAGAAACCGCATTCTTTTTACGCTGGGTTTATTATGCGTTTACCGTTTGGGTACTTTTATTCCAGTACCAGGAATTGACGGTTCAGCTTTAAGAGAATTCATGGAGCAAGCTCAAACTGGAATTGGCGGAATGCTCTCGATGTTTACGGGTGGCGCTTTGGGTAGAATGGGCATCTTTGCTCTTGGCATAATGCCTTATATTTCTGCATCAATCATTGTTCAGTTGTTAACTTCGATGGTGCCTTCTCTAGAGCAGTTGAAAAAAGAAGGTGAACAGGGCCGGAAAAAAATTAACCAATATACACGTTATGGAACAGTTTTATTAGCTACGTTTCAAGCCTATGGTCTTGCCGTTAGTCTTGAAAGTGGGAACTTAGTTACTGACCCAGGGGTATTTTTTAGGACAGCCTGCGTCATTACACTTGTGGGCGGAACGATGTTTCTGATGTGGCTTGGTGAGCAGATAACGGCTCGAGGCATTGGAAATGGTATCTCGTTAATCATTTTTGTTGGGATTATTGCTGAAATTCCAGCAGCATTGGCGCAATTTTTTGCTTCAGGTAGATCAGGTGCAATCAATCCTGCAGTTATCGTAGGCGTCATTGTCATGGTTGTTGTTACCATAGCATTTGTTGTTTTTATGGAACGTGCGTTGCGTAAAATAATGATCCAGTACCCACGTAGACAGGTGGGTATGAAAGTAATGGAGGGCCAAAATTCTCATTTGCCTGTTAAAGTAAACCCGGCTGGTGTTATTCCTGCTATTTTTGCTTCGTCTTTGTTACTGCTGCCGACCACAATAAGTACCTTTTCTGGATCTCAAACGGGCCCCGTCATGTCCACTATTTTGGCTTATTTTGGTCCAGGTCAACCAGCATATTTGATATTTTTTGCCGCCATGATCATTTTCTTTACTTACTTTTACACATTCAACGTGTCTTTTAAGGTTGAGGATGTAGCCGAGAATCTAAAAAATCAAAATGGCTTTATTCCTGGTGTAAGACCGGGGCAAAGGACAGCTGAGCAGCTCGAATATGTAGTCAATCGAATTTTGGTTCTCGGTGCATCTTATTTAGCACTTGTCTGCTTGCTTCCAGAAGTTTTGCGGGGTCAACTAAATATTCCATTTTATTTTGGTGGAACGTCCGTTCTGATTGTAGTATCGGTTACTATGGATACTATACAGCAAGTCCAATCACATCTTTTGGCTCATCAGTATGAAAGTCTTATTCAAAAATCTCAATTGAGAGGTAAAGGAAAAGTCCGCAGGAAAAAGGGAACCGCGCGTAAATGAATATTATATTGCTTGGTCCACCAGGTGCGGGTAAAGGTACTCAGGCCCGCCACCTTGTAGAAAAGAGGAATATGATACAGCTCTCGACGGGAGACATGTTGCGAGAAGCTAAAGATTCAGGCAGTGAAATGGGAAATCGAGTTGCTGAGGTGATGGCTAGAGGAGACTTGGTTACTGATGACATTGTGATCGGTCTAATTAAAGAAAAGATATCTGGTGAAAAACAAGGGGGCTTTATATTTGATGGGTTCCCCAGAACACTAAAACAAGCAGACGCTTTGGGTAAACTGCTTGAGGAATGTGGTGAAAACTTAGATTTTGTTATTGAGATGCGAGTTGATGATGATGCTCTTGTTTCTCGAATAACTGGACGTTCTACTTGCGGTAACTGTGGTGAAGTTTTCCATGATGTTACAAACCCATGGCCAATTTCTGGAAAATGCCCGAAGTGTTCTGGAACAGAGGTGGTAAGGCGCGCTGACGATAATGAAGATAGCTTACGCCAACGTTTAATGGAGTATTATAAGAAAACGTCCTCTTTGATTGGTTATTACTACGCTAAAGGCGGCCATGTGGCAGTGGATGGTCTCGCTTCTGTAGAAGAAGTCCAAAACTCGATTGCTGAAGTTTTGGATGGGTAAAATTTTTATGCTTATATGTCTTGACGATTGCTCCGATAAGAAATAGATGGCAACTCTCTATTGATGGAATCAATGATTAATTAATCAACTGATCAGCTTAAACTCACAAATTAAAGAGTTTGATGTTGTGAAAAAAGGTTCTGGGGTTACGGAACCGCAACGAAAGGAAATAACGTGGCACGAATAGCCGGCGTAAACATCCCCACGGGGAAGAGAGTACCAATAGCACTCACATATATTACAGGGATTGGGCGGGCAACTGCCGAAGAAATATGTTCTGCTGTTAAAATTGACGCTTCAAGAAGAGTTAATGAGCTTTCTGATGCTGAAGTTTTAGCAATACGTGAGCATATCGATGCAAACTGTTCCGTTGAAGGTGATCTTCGACGTGAGGTGCAAATGAATATTAAGCGTATGATGGATATGGGGTCCTACAGGGGCCTCCGCCATCGTCGAAATCTCCCAGTGCGTGGGCAGCGCACACATACTAACGCTCGCACCCGAAAAGGCCCAGCAAAAGCTATTGCTGGCAAAAAGAAATAAGGGGATCAGGTATGGCTAAAGAAGCAAGACGTGCGACAAAGAAAAAGGCTTTTAAAAATATCGCCTCTGGAGTTGCTCACGTTAATTCATCATTCAATAATACAAAAATTTTGATTTCCGATGTTCAAGGAAATGCTATTGCCTGGTCTTCTGCTGGGACAATGGGATTTAAGGGTTCTCGAAAGTCAACGCCATATGCTGCTCAAATGGCTGCTGAAGACGCAGGTCGTAAGGCGCAAGATCATGGCGTAAAAACATTGGAAGTTGAAGTTCAGGGTCCTGGTTCGGGTCGTGAAAGCGCTCTTAGAGCGCTTGCAGCAATCGGATTCAATATAACTGCAATTCGTGATGTAACACCAATAGCACATAATGGCTGTCGCCCACCAAAGCGTCGCCGCGTATAGTTTAACCCGCAGAGCATTTGTTTGCTCTGTTTAGTCGATTTTAACCTCGGGCGCGACTAACCTTTGGACATGGGGTAGTTGCAAGAATGGAGGGACGCATGATCCATAAAAATTGGGCAGAATTAATTAAACCCGCACAACTAGAAGTTAAACAGGCTAATGATCCTACCCGTCAAGGTACGGTTATCGCTGAGCCTCTTGAACGTGGTTTTGGATTAACCATTGGTAATGCACTTAGAAGAGTTTTGATGAGTAGTCTTCAGGGTGCTGCAATAACAAGTGTACAAATTGATAACGTTTTGCATGAATTTTCTTCCGTAGCTGGCGTGAGAGAAGATGTGACAGATATCGTGTTAAATTTAAAAGGTGTATCTCTTCGCATGGAAGTAGAAGGACCTAAGCGCCTTACTGTTTCATCTAAAGGACCAGGCGTTGTGACTGCAGGTGATATCGAAGAAACCGCTGGTATTGAAATTTTGAATAAAGACCATGTCATTTGTCATCTAGATGATGGAGCAGATCTTAACATGGAGCTGACGGTAAACACCGGAAATGGTTATGTTGCTGCTGAAAAAAATAAACCTGAAGATGCTCCGATCGGATTAATCCCAATTGATGCAATATACTCGCCGGTCAAGAAGGTGTCATATGACGTGCAGCCCACACGAGAAGGTCAGGTTCTTGATTATGATAAGTTGACAATGAATATCGAAACCGATGGTTCTATCTCACCTGATGACGCTATTGCTTTTGCTGCGCGAATTTTACAGGATCAGCTTTCTATTTTCGTTAATTTTGATGAACCTGAAGCAGCAAATCAGAATGACGAGGACGATGGTTTAGAGTTCAATCCGTTACTTCTTAAGAAAGTTGATGAACTAGAATTGTCTGTGCGTTCTGCAAATTGCCTCAAAAATGACAACATCGTCTACATCGGTGATTTAATTCAAAAAACTGAAGCAGAAATGTTGAGAACGCCAAACTTTGGCCGAAAGTCATTGAATGAAATTAAAGAAGTGTTATCTGGGATGGGCCTTCACTTAGGTATGGATGTAGAAGATTGGCCACCAGACAATATTGAAGAGCTTGCAAAAAAGTTTGAGGATAATTTTTAGGCCTTAAGTTAAGTAAGGTTCAAATGCCTGCTAGGTGCAGGGAAAAATGGGCATCTGCCCCAAGGTGAGCGATCAACAACGCTATTGGTTGCCGGACAAAGTATAAAAATAGGAGATTAAAAATGCGTCATGCAAAAGGCTATCGCCGACTGAATCGAACTCATGAGCACCGTAAAGCTCTTTGGGCTAATATGGCAGGATCTTTAATTGAACATGAGCAAATAAAAACGACCCTTCCCAAGGCTAAGGAGCTTCGACCAATAGTGGAAAAGCTAATCACCCTTGCTAAGAAGGGGGACTTACATGCGCGTAGGCAGGCTCGTGCTCAATTGAAGGAAGATCAATACGTAACAAAGCTTTTTGACGTATTAGGTCCCCGATATGCTGAACGACAAGGTGGGTATCTGCGTGTACTAAAGGCTGGGTTTCGGTACGGTGATATGGCTCCAATAGCAATCATCGAATTTGTTGACCGTGATGCTGATGCAAAAGGGGCAGCAGACAAAGCTCGTTTGGAAGCTGAAGAAGCAACCGAAGAATAAATGTAAAATTAAAGGGTCTTCTGGATATTAGGCCCTTTTAATATCTTCCCACATTTTTGCTAATTATAAACAACCAAAGCTAAGTGCTTTCAAAAATTTTTTAAAAGCATTTTAAGTGTTTCATTAAATACCGTATATGTAAATTTACATGGTAAAAAAAATGATACGAATTTTAATTTTAACATTTTTTTGTATTTCGTCGGTTGCTTTTGCTAAAGATACTGTTCCAGAGTCTGAAATTGACATAAAGCTTAGTTTTGTTCCTTTGGTTAAGCAGGCAGCACCGGCCGTTGTTAATATCTATGCTAAACGAATTATTGAAGAGCGGCGAAGTCCTTTCTCTAGAGATCCATTTTTCAGAGATTTTTTTCGAAACTTTGGTCAGTTACAGCCTCGGGTTCAAAACTCACTGGGCTCAGGGGTTATTCTATCTGCAGATGGTTACGTTGTCTCCAATTATCATGTGGTTGGCGGTGCTACAGATATTAGGGTGGTGTTAAATGATGGTCGGGAAATTTCAGGAAACGTAATTCTGTCAGACCAAGAAAGCGATTTAGCTGTTCTTAAGCTTAACTCAGATGAAGTGCTTCCCTATCTTAAATTACGGAAAAGTGACACAGTCGAGGTGGGAGAATTGGTGCTCGCCATAGGAAACCCTTTCGGTGTTGGCCAAACGGTCACGAACGGAATAATTTCTGGATTAGCAAGAACAGGCATTGCTTCTGGGGCGGCGAAGGGATATTTTTTACAGACGGATGCTCCAATTAATCCAGGCAATTCAGGGGGGGCATTAATTGACATCTCAGGTTCCTTAGTTGGCGTAAATACATCAATATTATCAAGGTCTGGTGGGTCAAATGGAATTGGATTTGCAATCCCAGCAGATTTGGTAGGGCAATTTTTAATCCAAGCTAAAGAAGGTCGCATCAGCTTTGTCCGTCCATGGGCAGGTATGAGAGGGCAACCAATTACTTTCGAAATGGCAGCCTCTCTAAACCTTCCTGCTATGTCAGGTATGATAGTTTCAGAGCTTCATAAGCTCAGTCCTTTCTCGAAGGTTGGTATCGCGGTTGGGGATATTATTACAAAAGTTGATGGACTAGATATCAATAGCCCTGCCGAAATGCTGTATCGAATGTCAGTTGCAGGTATTGGCACCAAGGTAGATATTTCTTATTTGTCCAAGGGTCTAACCCGGACAAAAAAAGTTGATTTGGTTGAAATGCCAAACTCGAACGTGAAAGATATTATCCTTGGTCCAAAATTAATTTTTCCAGAGTTACATATCTCTGAATTGACTCCTGAGTTCCAATCAAAATTTGGGTTACCGTTTTCATCTAAAGGCTTGATAGTTTTAGATACTGGTAGAATTGCTGGCCGCTTAGGTTTGCGCAGTGGTGATTTATTGCAAGAAATTAATGGAAAACCTGTAGAAACCATAGAGGAAGTAATTTCTGCTATTGGCTCTATAAAAAGTAATGGAAGCATAACGATTAATAGATCTGGCAGAAGAATTGCGTTGAGGTTCAGGTTATGAGTGATCTATTTGCCAATTCGAGCATTGATCAAAATTTGGAGTCGCCTTTAGCTGACAAGATGCGCCCACAATCTCTGGATGAAGTCATTGGTCAACATCATCTACTTGGTGAGGGAGCGCCTCTGCAAAATATGGTATCCTCAGGGAATTTCAGTTCACTTATATTATGGGGGCCGCCCGGTGTTGGTAAAACCACGATTGCCAGACTATTGGCGGATCACAGCCAAAGCCATTTTGAGCAATTGAATGCAATCTTTACTGGTGTGAGTGATTTAAAAAAAATCTTTGAAACGGCTAAAATTCGTCGAACTAATGGTCATAAGACCATCATTTTTGTTGATGAAATTCATCGCTTTAATAAATCGCAACAGGATAGTTTTTTGCCTTTTTTGGAGGATGGAACAATAACCTTGATAGGTGCAACGACCGAAAATCCATCTTTCGAGCTTAATTCGGCTATTTTATCACGGGTTCAAGTTTTAGTTTTAGAAAGGTTAACTAGCAGAAATTTGGAAAATATTTTTGAGCGTGCAGAAAGTCTATTAGGTTCAAAAATTAATTTAGATTTAGATGCGAAAAATGAGTTATTCAAACAAGCAGATGGTGATGGTCGAACTTTAATAAATTTAATTGAAAATATTATTTCATGGAAAGTTTCTGACCCATTAACTGTAGAAGATTTATCGGTTCGATTATCAAAAAGATTGAAAAAATATGATAAAAGCGGCGAAGAACATTACAATTTAATTTCTGCACTACACAAATCCATTCGGGGATCAGATCCTGATGCAGCATTGTATTGGCTCGCTCGAATTTTAGATGGCGGTGAAGATCCGCGATTTATTGCGAGAAGGCTTCTGCGGATGGCGTTGGAAGATGTTGGTTTAGCTGACCCGCAAGCTCAATCTATTTGTTTGCATGCTTGGCAAAGTTTTGAAAGGCTGGGAAGCCCAGAAGGAGAGCTAGCATTAGCTCAGGCAGCACTTTACTTGGCATTGTCTCCAAAATCTAATGCCTCCTATAAAGGTTTTGCCAATAGTCTTGAAATGGTAAAAAAAACGGGTTCAGAACCTCCACCAAAGCATATATTGAATGCTCCAACAGAGTTAATGAGGGATCAAGGCTATGGTGAGAATTACGAATATGACCATGACAGCTTAGATGGGTTTTCAGGTCAAAATTATTTTCCTGAAAATATTGATCGATTTACGGCATACCAACCTGTTGAAAGAGGTTTTGAGCGCGAACTTAAAAAAAGAATTAGTTACTTCAATAATTTGCGAGAAAAAAGAAAGTCAGTTTGAGTGCCTCTTGACTTGACTTGTTCAAAAATAGCTCACTAAAGAGAACCATGAATTACTTATTAGTGGCATTGGGTGGAGCTTTGGGTTCAATTTTGCGTTATTGGACAAGCCTCATTTTTGCATTTCCTTACGGAACTTTGACTGTGAATATTTTGGGATCACTGGCAATAGGCTTAGCGTACGGCCTTCTTTCAGAAAAGGGATTTGAAAGGGCCAGCTTACTTCTGATGGCTGGATTTCTGGGTGGGTTTACAACTTTTTCAGCGTTTTCTTTGGATGTTATGAAGTTATTCTCAGATGCAAGATATGTTCATGGCTTATTTTATATTTTCACATCATTTCTAGGGGCTATTTTGAGTGTTTGCGCTGGGTTTTTATTGTCAAAAGGCTTAAGTTCATGAGGGCCGTACAGCACATAATCATTCAAAATGAAGAGGCAGATCAAAGGTTAGATCGATTCTTAAAAAGAAAATTCCCTGCGCTTAAGCAAAGTCAAATTGAAAAAATTTGTCGAAAAGGTGAAGTAAGGATTGATGGAGGTCGCTGTAAGCCCGCAACCCGATTAGTTCAAGGGAATGAATTGCGTATTCCTCCTCTTAAGTCTGATGGGAATTTCAATAAGGTACCTTTCGTCTCTCAAAATGTTATTTCTGATAAAAATGCGAAAATGATGCGTGATACTATCATTTATAAAGATGACCATTTGATTATAATCAATAAACCTGCTGGTCTTCCTAGTCAGGGTGGTAGCAAGCAATCAATTCACGTCGATGGACTTGGAGACGCCATAACATTCGAAAAAAAAGAACGTCCACGGTTAGTACATCGTTTAGATAAGGATACTTCTGGCGTTATGGTGCTCGCACGAACCAGACAGGCTGCAAAAAGCTTATCTGAAGCCCTTAAACACAGAGAGGCTAGAAAAATATATTGGGCGGCAATTGCAGGGGTTCCTCAACCAGAAGCTGGTACAATCAATTATGGCTTGGTAAAAAAATCAGGTCATGGGAGACAGGGCGAGGGCGAAAAAATGCAATGCATTCATCCAGATGCTATTTCTTCAACTGAAGGGGCTAAGAGAGCAGTTTCTGATTTTATGGTATTAAGCAGGCTTGCAAATCGGGGTTCGTGGGTTGCACTGGTCCCTATTACCGGTAGAACTCATCAGCTACGAGCACATATGGCAGAGATTGGAAATCCAATAATAGGAGACGGGAAATACGGTGGTTCAAGTCAGGAAAATTTAGGAGATGGTTGGGGAGCTCATTTTGGCGGTGACATAAGTAAAAAATTGCACTTACACGCCCGTTATCTAAAAATTGAGCATCCGTTTGAAAAAGAAATTATTGAAATAAAAGCTGATTTGCCAAGTCATATGGCGCGAACATGGAAAACGTTTCAGTGGGATATAAGTGATGTCCCAGATGATCCATTCTTTGATGAAACTTTTTGAGTTTTAGCGGACTAATTGCAGAGGGATTTTTATGTCTGAATGGAAACCAAAACGCTTTTGGAAAAAAGTTGATGTTGTTTCATTAGAAAAAGGTTTTTGTATAAAGCTTGATACAAAAATTTTAAAAACGCCTGCAAAAAAAGAAATGTTGCTTCCAACTAAAGCTCTTGCAAAAAAAATTGCTTTAGAATGGGACAAACAAGTTGACGAAATTGATCCTAATAGTATGCCATTTACCAAATCAGCCAATGCTGCATTGGATAAGGTGATCGAACAATTTGAGGAAGTTAGTTCTTTAGTCAGTGATTATGGGGATACCGATTTGTTATACTACCGTGCTGATTCTCCTGCTGAGCTACAAATGCGCCAAAACTCTAGCTGGGATCCAATTATAGACTGGGCAGAAAAAACTTTTGAAGTAAAAATAAATTGCGGAACTGGTATTCTTTACATACCGCAATATAAAGAATTGCTTTATAAATTATCTCAAGAAATCAGTGAGTTGAGTTCATTTCAGCTTACAGGCTTATACGACATTGTCTCAATAACAGGTTCACTTATTCTGGGGTTAGCTACGATTAGTGGACGCCTATCAGCTGAAGACGCATTTAATCTGTCTCGAATTGACGAACTCTGGCAGATGGAGCAGTGGGGAGCGGATGAAGAAGCGCAGGCAGTGTCAGACCTAAAATATGAGGCTGTTAGACATGCACAGGAGTTTTTTGTACTAAGTAGCGGAAATAAAAGTACTATATTTT
>NZGN01000005.1:0-10147 GCA_002691045.1 Marinovum sp. | reverse complement strand
GCTGAAACTATGGCTCGAGCACTCATACAGTCCTATGAAGCAGGCATTGGTGAGGATGTGCGCCGTATTGGTTCGTCTTCAGCTTCTAACGCACCAGTTCCTAAGATTGCAGGTGATGCTGCTAAGGGTGTATTCTTCACAGCTGCCTATGCTGCTGCCGACGATCGTCCAATCGCTAAATTGTTTAACGAAATGACCCGTAAGCGTTATGGCATTCATGCGCCCGATCATGACTTCTCACAGGCTTATGATCTCGTGCGGATAATGGAAATTGCGTTGAAAAGTGCCGATCTGAAATTAGAACAGTGGTCACTTGCTAATGACCGTACTGCTATACGTGATGCAATTGCGAGCGTTGAGGGCTATGAAGGTTTGGCCTCAGGCCCAATCAGCTTCTGCGCTGCTCCAACCCCACAGTGCCGTGATGGAAACCGCACCGCTGTGCTCATTGGTTACACCAAGGGTGGCGAAAACTTTGAAACTGAGGTTCTTGCCCGTGTAACGATGGAGCCTGATTTCGGACTTGAGTAAGCATAAAAAAATCGATGGTCGGGGAACGTGTTCCCGACCATTTTCTTTTTGTTTTTAGTTATTAATATTTGAATCTTTCACAAGGAATGGCTACATATGGTATTTCTATCGCGTATTGGTGACCTCATAGATGCGCTTGCAAGTCGTCATAGACTTTTGCCTTGGTTGCTTGCATATGGCATGCTGCTACCCCTTCCATTCATTATGTCTACCTTTTTCAACAGTTATTTAATCGACTTAGCAAACCGATCTTGTCTGTTTATTTTGCTTGCAGTTGGTCTAAATATTGTTAAAGGATTTTGCGGACAAGTTACAGTTGGTCATATTGGCCTTTACGCCATCGGTGCAGTCACTTCGGCTGTTCTATCACTTGAACCCGGAGGATTTGGGGGAGCGCTTGGATTTGGTCTGCCGGTCTGGGTATCAATTCCAATAGCAGTTCTAGTAACTGCCTTTGCCGGTCTCATCGTTGGGCTGCCTTCTGTCCGGCTAGAGGGCGCATATTTGGCTCTTGCTACACTTGGGCTTTGCGAGTCAGTGCGTATTTTTATTGCCGTTACACCAGCACTAGGTTCCAGCACAGGTTTGATGATGATCCCTGCACCAAGTATCGGCAGTTTTGTTTTCGATTCCTTCACAAGCTATTACTATCTGGTAATGACGGCCGCCCTTGTTGGGATCTATTTCTCTTTTTCGATCCTTCGCTCGGCTACAGGACGGGCATTTCAGGCAATACGGGAGGATACCATTGCTGCTTCAGTGAACGGCATCAATGTTATTAAATACAAGCTGCTCGCATTTGTACTTAGCGCAATTTACGCAGGACTTGCGGGTGCTTTATTTGCACATATGCCGCCAGGTTACCTCCACCATAACAATTTCACAGTAATTGAAATGGTGACCTTACTGCTAATGGTAGTTTTAGGTGGCATTGGTAATGTTTGGGGCGGTGTTATAGGTGCAATCGTTGTGACTATCGCTTATGACCAGACAAAAGATTTAGTGGTATATTTTATGGATCGTCCGATAGTAATTCAGCCGCTTGTCTTTGGGCTTTCGATGGTTTTGTTGGTGCTATTTATGCCTAGGGGGATCGGTGGCTGGTTTGAGGGCGTTCTTCGGAATCGCAGATTTATTAAGAGAAGTGAGGAGAAGTTAGGTGGCACTGCTAGAAACTCGTAATCTTAGTAAAAGTTTTGGAGGTTTACAGGCAATCGATAAAGTGAGCCTCGAGGTCGAACCAAACACAGTTCATGGACTTATTGGGCCCAACGGTTCTGGTAAATCAACGTTTTTCAACCTCCTTACGGGAGTTTATCAACCGGATGAAGGTAGCCATATTAGCTTTAATGGCACAGATATTACCGGTAGTCCGGCGCATACTATTGCTGAGCTTGGGCTAGCTAGGACATTTCAGCTTCTTCGTCTATATGGTGAATTGAGCGTCCTAGACAACGTAATGGTGGGCTACCATCCACATACAAAATACGGGCCCTTAGCGCCACTAATTAATGGTGCTGAGGTGAGGCGACAGGATAAAGCGGTACGTGAAGAAATGGAGGAGTTGCTGGAATTTATAGGCCTTGCTGACCATGCAGAAATTCCTGCTGCTGAATTGTCAGGAGGTCAACGCCGACTTTTGGCACTTGGGCGGGCTATTGCAATGCGCCCAAAAATGTTGCTCCTTGATGAACCAGGGGCCGGCCTTTCACCTGTAAATGTAGACAACCTAATGTCGACAATTATGACGCTCAAGAAGCGTTATAACCTCACGATTATCGTGGTAGAGCATATTCTCAAGGTTGTTATGTCAACATGTGATACCATTAGTGTGCTTGACCATGGCCAAAAGATTTCAGAGGGCACCCCAGAATTCGTGAAGGGTGACCCGGCCGTTGTTGAAGCTTATTTGGGTCGCGAGATGGCGGACGAGGATATTCGGGCGGCAATGGATGCATAAAAAACATGCCTCATCAGGTTAATGTTGAGTTTCCAGTTTCTTAACAATTTATAAAACACCATTCCTGAAGCAGAATCAGTTACCTTTTGTGTAGAATTCTAGGCTTTCTTTGACGAAATCAAGCATTATGTGAGCTTTTTTGGGCTGTAACCTTCGGTGTGCCATCAGAGCTATAATGCGGGCCCTTTGACGTGGCCTGATATTTGGACATATCTGCTTCAACTCACCGCTAGCAAGAAACCTGCGACAATATAATTCTGGCAGCAGAGCTACTCCACCTCCCTGGAGCGCAATATCCCGCAATATTACGGGGTCGTTGATACTTAATAGCGGAGATGTATCAATGGTTTGTGGTCCCTTAGGCGTGTTGACCTCTAATCTGTTGTTGCGATAGCGATGTTCACAGAACTTAAAATGGGGAATAACGCCCTCCAGTGAATCAGGTATGTCAAAATCGTCTAAATAGTTTGGAGACGCCACCCAAATTAGAGGTGTATCAGAAATCACCTGTCGAATTAAGTCAGAAGACTCCACGGGTTCTACAACAAAGGCGACATCTAAATCTTCGCGAAGTACATTCACCGCATCAGATGTAACCTGCAAAACCAATGTGATTTCGGGAAATGATTTATGAAATTCAGATAATCTGCCGCCAATTACTTCACGGCTAAACGCCATCGGCATGGAAATCTTCAACTGACCTGTTGGCAAATGTCTGATGCCAGCCATAGCGGCATCAGCTTGTTTGGCGTGATCAACAATTGTTTCAGCATAACTATGGAAGACAGCTCCTTCGTCAGTCAGACGAAACTGCCTTGTGTTTCTGTCAAACAATCTTGTGTCGAGTTGTTCCTCAAGCCGCGCAATGACCCGGCTTACGGTTGATTTTGGAATGCCTAAATTTATAGCGGCAGCCCGAATTCCACCCATTTTATAGACAGAGAGAAATACTGGTATATCATTAATGTCCCATTTCATGGACAAATTGTCCTTATTTTTTAGTATTGTCCAAATTTAAAGGCACTCCTAATCTGAAGTCAATCGCTTAATCAATGAAAGTCTACAACATGCCGACAAATAAAGACGAACGCGATTATGACGATGTGCCCGGAACATATGTGCTGGACAGCCGTTCATATCGGCAGGGCTATAAGCTAAATATGTTTTTAATGTCCCTTAATAGAGCTGATGCTCGAGCTGCCTTTAGTGAAAATGAAACAAGTTATATGGACGCTTTTGGCATCAATGAGGAGCAGAGCTCTGCGGTTCTCGAGCGACGCTATCTCGATATGCTCAGACTTGGAGCCAATGTCTATTATGCATTCAAATTAGTGTCTCACGATCGACATCCACCTCAGGTTATGTATGGCAAGATGAGCGATCCAGAACTGACATTCGATGAATTTCAACAAATGATGTTGTCCGGCGGTCGGGCGATCGAAGGCCTTCGCAGTAAGAAGGAGAATGGGGATGGCTAAAATTATTGGTGGAATGGGGACATCCCATGTACCTGGAGCAGGTGCTGCAATAGATAATGGAAAGACAGAGGAAGATTATTGGCGCCCACTATTTCAGGGGCTCAAGCCATTAAGAGAATGGCATAAAAAGAATACTCCTGATGTGAATATTATTGTGTTTAACGATCACGCAACATTTTATTCCCTTGATGCTTATTCAACTTTCACCATTGGTGTTGCAGAAGAATTTAAGCCTGCTGACGAGGGTTGGGGGCCAAGAAAAGTGCCGGTTGTGAGGGGGCATCCTGAGTTAGCTTGGCATATTGTCGAAAGTGCCATGTCAGAGGAATTTGATTTGGCCGTTGCTGGAAGTCTTGATGTTGACCATGGCCTCACTGTTCCTTTGTCTATTGCTTATGACCAACCTGATGAATGGCCGACCACTGTTGTTCCTGTATGTGTTAATGTGATCCAACATCCTCTACCTTCTGCGTTGCGGTGTTTCAAACTTGGCCAAGCAATCGGTCGCGCTGTGAGCAGATTTAATCAGGATCTTTCCGTTGGAATTTGGGGAACTGGTGGTCTGTCGCATCAACTAGGTGGTGAGCGTGCAGGTGTTGTAAACCCAGAATTTGACCAGAAGTTCCTAGATAACCTTACACAAGACCCGATGGCGAATACTGCGTACAGTCACACTGACTTTATTCGTGAAGCTGGGTCAGAGGGCGTTGAAATGATCATGTGGAATGTGATGCGTGGTGCCCTGGGTGATCATGTGGATGAAGTTTTTAGATTCTATCACATCCCTGTATCAGCAACCGCTTATGGTGCCATTATTTTGGAAAATCAGTAAGGGCAATCTCACTCATGTCTAGATTGAAAATAGGTGTTGCTGGAGCAAATGGTGCATTTGGCACGAAACATTTAGAAGCGTTAAGCCAGATTGGGGAGGTAGATGTCCATGCGGTAATGGCTACAACCATGGCAAAGGCAAATGACGTTGCAGACCATTTTGAGGTATCTAAGCGCTTTGACAATTATGACGCTATGCTGGCAAGTGGTGAAATCGATGCTGTGATTTTAGCCACACCAACACAGATGCATGCAGAGCAGGGCCTTAAAGCAATGGATGCGGGTTTGCATGTGCTGGTTGAAATACCGATGGCGGACAATCTGAGAGACTCAGAAGCCCTAGTGGCCAAACAAGCGGAAACAGGGCTTGTAGGCATGGCTGGGCATGTTCGCCGTTTTAATCCATCGCATCAATGGGTGCACAACAAAATTACTTCTGGTGACTTTTCTGTTCAGCAGATGGATGTTCAGACTTATTTCTTTAGACGCAAAAACATTAATGCTAAAGGAGAGCCGCGTTCATGGACAGACCATCTGCTCTGGCATCATGCGTGTCACACAATAGATTTGTTTATGTATCAAACAGGTGAGAACATATCTGAGGTTCACGCTGTTCAGGGGCCAAAACATCCTGAGCTTGGTATTGCGATGGATATGGGGATTCTTATGAAAACACCCACGTCAAAATTATGCACATTGTCTTTATCATTTAATAATGGCGGCCCTTTGGGCACTTATTTCCGTTATATTTGTGATAATGGGACATATGTCGCCAGATATGATGATTTGTTTGACGGCAATGAGCAGCAAATTGATGTTTCAGGCGTTGATGTGTCAATGAACGGGATTGAGTTAATCAACCGAGAATTTATTGCTGCTATTTCCGAGAAGCGTGAGCCAAACGGTTCTCTTTCTCAATGTCTGCCAGCAATGCGAGTAATGCACGAAATTGAGCAAAAGTTAACTGATTAGTTATGCGACAGACTGCGATTCCATATATGCAATTACGTGGTGGCAGCTCAAAAGGTGTTTATTTTCAGAATACTGATTTACCCGCTGATCATGATGTGCGTAGCGCAGTTCTGAAATGGGTTGTGGGCGCATATGGCGACCCCCGTCAGATTGATGGCTTGGGAGGAGCGGATCCGCTTACCTCAAAGATAGCTGTAGTGAGCCCATCGGCCCATGTGGGTTGCGACATTGATTTTCATTTTATTCAGGCAATGGTTGGCGAAGACAGGTTAGATGATAGTCCGAACTGTGGGAACATTTTGGCTGGTGTAGGAGCTTTTGCGCTCGAGACGGGAATGATGTCTATTGAGGGCGAGCACGCAGAAATAACTGTCTTTATGGCCAATAGTCAAAAAAAATGTGATCTTATTTTTGAGCTTGAAGATGGATTGCCTGTCTACGAAGGCGATACTGAGATTAATGGCGTTATGGGAACTGCTGCACCCGTGACATGCCAATACCATGAACTGGCGGGCTCACTTTGCGGAAACTTAATTCCCACAGGGTATATTTGCAATGAATTTGACGGTGTCTATGTCAGCTGTATTGATAATGGCATGCCTGTTGTTTGTTTGCGGGCAGAGGATTTTGGGATAGATGGCACAGAGTCGCCAGATGAACTCAACAAAGATGAAAAGCTAAAAAAGAGGATTGAAGCCATTAGGCTCCAAGCCGGTTTAGCTATGGGGCTTGCCGATGTATCGAACATGGCGGTGCCAAAAATGTGTCTTGTCTCAAAAGCGATAAATGGCGGTCACATAAGTACCCGAACTTTCATTCCAAAGGTTTGTCATCAGGCTATCGGCGTACTGGGGGCCGTTTCGGTGGCGACTGCTGCCTTGTTTGAGAATAGCGCGATACACGACTTGGCTGAAATACCAAAAGGAAATATCAAAACCATGCGAATTGAGCACCCATCGGGGTTTTTTGACGTCCAACTCGAGCTAAACCCGAATCAAAAAGAAGTTGATATTTTGCGAGCAGGTGTTGTGCGTACGACTAGACTGATTAGCAGTGGCGAGGTGTATGTACCTGCCTCAGTATGGGACGGGCAGAGTTAATGAGTGAATATACACATCCCCTCACTGGCATGAGAAGTTGTATGCCGCCAGACCCAAACACAAAAAGGCCTCGGTTTAAGGCCCCACAAGGTTCTTGTGATTCGCATTGTCATGTATTCGGGCCACATGAGGTTTTCCCCTATCATTCAAAATCCACCTATCACCCACCTGATGGGCCCAAAGAAACGCTAGCTGCGCTTCACAAAACCTTGGGAATAGACCGTGCGGTAATCGTACAGGCTAGTTGTCATGGTCCAGACAATCGAGCAATGATGGATGCTATTTCTGCAAATCCAGAAAATTACCGCGGTGTTTGCATTGCAAATGACAGTTTTACCGATGAGGAATTTGCTGACCTGAACGCTGGCGGTGTGCGCGGCATTCGTTTTAATTTTGTCACCCATCTGGGTGGAACACCAGAACTCAATATGATGCGGCGTGTGCTTAACCGTGTAAAGCCGTTAGGCTGGCATCTGGTGATTCATGTTAATGCTGACGATATCATCAAGTTCCAAGATTTCTTTTTAGAATTTGACATGGATATTATTGTGGACCATATGGGCCGCATTCCAACTTCTGCTGGAATTGAGCAGGAAGCTTTTAAAATATTACAAGATTTTATTCACCGTGATAATTGGTGGGTAAAAATCTGCGGTTCTGAGAGAATTTCATTAGCAGGTCCGCCTTTTTATGATGCTGTACCATACGCCCAAGAATTAGTTGAGACCGCTCCTGATAGGGTTTTATGGGGTACTGACTGGCCGCACCCTAACATAAAAACATTCATGCCAAATGACGGGGATTTGCTCGATCTTGTTCCATTGTTGGCACGTGACCCTTCACTTCAGAAGAAGATACTCGTGGACAACCCGGCACGTCTCTATGGCTTTCATAGCAAATAAAGGAGACATCTGATGAAAACTGTTGCTGTAAAAAATATAAAACGAGCAAATGCTGATCTTGCCGCTTCATTAGCTGACTTAGGAGCATCAACAGTGCATGAGGCGCAGGGTCGTACGGGACTGCTGAAACCTTATATGCGCCCTATATTCACCGGCGCGAAAATTGGGGGTGCTGCAGTGACCATTTTGGCCCAGCCAGGTGATAATTGGATGGTTCATGTGGCTATAGAGCTGTGTCAGGCAGGGGATATTTTGGTGGTGGCTTGCACTTCTGATAATACTGATGGGTTTTTTGGTGACCTCTTGGCCACTTCGGCTAAGGCGCGTGGTGTGAAGGGGCTTATTATTGACGCTGGTGTTCGTGATGTTGTTGACCTCCAAAAGATGAATTTCCCTGTCTGGTCAAGAGCAATTTCTTCAAAGGGCACAGTCAAAAATACCCTCGGGGCAGTGAATGTACCAATCATCTGTGCTGGCCAAGTGGTATTTCCTGGGGACGTGATTGTCGCTGATGATGATGGTGTCTGTGTAGTGCCGCGTCGGAGTGCAGCTAAAGTATTTAAGGCAGCAAAAGCACGCACGAAAGATGAAGAAGAAAAACGAGCTAAGCTTGCAAAAGGTGAGTTAGGGCTTGATCTCTACAACATGCGACCCCGCTTAGAAGCCGAGGGTTTTGAGTATGTGGATGAACTAAACGATCTTGGCGAGTTCAACGGCATAAATTGTTGGCAGGAGGATTAAATGATTGTTGATTGCCATGGCCACTATACAACTACACCTCCGCCTGTTGAGGCTTACCGTAATGCCCAGAAAGAGATTCTAAAATCGAATCCAGGCCATATATTTGAGAAAGGTAGCATTAATGTCTCTGATGATGAAATAAGAGACTCCATAGTCAATAACCAATTGAAAGTACAGCAAGAACGCGGGACTGATGTAACCATTTTTTCACCGCGTGCGAGTTGGATGGGGCATCATGTTGGAAATGCCAGCACATCGCAGACTTGGACTGAACAGCAAAATGACCTTATTCGGCGAGTCTGTGATTTGTTTCCAAACAATTTTGTGCCGGCTTGTCAACTACCTCAAAGTCCAGGCGCAGGTATCGATGCGAGTATCACAGAGCTAGAAAGATGCGTCACAGAGATGGGGTTTGTGGGTTGTAATTTGAATCCGGATCCCTCTGGTGGCTACTGGAGAGATCCCCGCCTTGGTGATAAATTCTGGTATCCTCTTTATGAAAAAATGGTCGAACTAGATGTCCCGGCAATGATTCATGTTTCAGGGGCTTGTCATCATTCACTAGATACAACCTCAAGCTATTATCTAGGAGCAGATACTACTGCATTTGTCCAGTTAATGTTCTCAGATGTATTTGTAGATTTTCCTGAACTAAAGATCATCATTCCTCATGGCGGTGGAGCAGTACCTTATCATTGGGGACGTTTCCGCGGGATTGCTCAGGATAAGGGACTTGGCGATCTGGATGAGCGCGTTCTCAACAATATTTATTTTGACACTTGTGTGTATCATCAAGATGGCATTGACCTCCTACTTGATGTTATTCCAACTAAAAACATCCTTTTTGCTTCAGAAATGATTGGTGCAGTGCGAGGCATTGACCCGCGCACAGGTCATTATTTTGATGACACCAAACGTTATATTGACGCCAATGAAGCATTGGACGCCGCTGCAAAAAGAGACATATTTTCCGAAAACTCAAAACGTGTTTTCAGTCGTTTGGACCCTGAAGATTACAAGCACCGGACCAAGGCTGGTTAGTAAGGCTGATATATGAAAACCTCAATTGCAACTGTGTCACTTTCAGGCGATTTACGAGAAAAGCTCGATGCTATATCCAAAGCAGGCTTTGATGGGATTGAAATTTTTGAGCAGGACTTTATCAGCTTCGATCTCAATCCTACTGATGTAAAAAACATGGTCTCAGACCATGGTTTAGAGATCACTTTGTTTCAGCCTTTTCGAGATTTTGAGGGTTTGCCCGAAGGGATATTAAGACAACGAGCTTTTTCTCGGGCACAGCATAAATTTGACCTAATGGTTGAGCTTGGTACAGATCTTATGCTGGTGTGTTCATCTCTTCATCCCGCCGGATTGGGGGGAATAGACCGGTGTGCCGATGATTTTTCTGCCCTCGGAGATATTGCAAAACAATATGGAGTGCGCGTCGGATATGAAGCGTTAGCTTGGGGCAAATTTATAAATGACCATCGTGATGCATGGGAAGTGGTTCGGCGTGCAGGACATAGTCATATTGGATTGATACTTGATAGCTTTCATACGCTGGGGCGTCGAATAGACCCTAACAGTATCCGAGTGATACCTGGAGATAAAATTTTCTTTGTGCAACTT
>NZGN01000063.1:0-14831 GCA_002691045.1 Marinovum sp. | reverse complement strand
TCAGGGTTCTGTTAATATACCGATATGAAAAAGCCCGATAACGTTACACAGTTTCGCAAGAGACCAATTAAAAGCTCCAAATAGAAACGTCTTAATCGTGTACCTTTTTCTGTTCGTGCTTCCTCTCAAATTAATTTTTTATTTAGGCTAAAGCCCTTGATGGCTTCTCTTTAAAAACCTATATTGGGCGATAAATAATTTAATAATGGATATAAAATGCGTATATTTATTAGCGTCTTGATAGCATTTTTGACTTCCTCATTTTCCCATGCTGCCAGTTTCAATTGTAACAAAGCGAGTACTAAAAATGAGATAGCCATATGTAGTGATCCCGAGCTTTCAACTTTAGATGAGGTATTGGCTGCAACTTATAAGCAAACCCGTGGCATTGTATCTGATGCAAATAAGTTAAAAAATGAACAGATTAACTGGATCAAAAGTATCGCAACCTGCGATGGAAACACTGACTGTTTAATTGGTGCATACCGCGATAGGATTCGAGTTCTGGATTATGTAGATGGACGTCTTTCAGTTTTAGATGACCCTCTGAAGGAGCGTATTTCGCAGTTGAATGCTAGAGAAGAACAACTTGATGTCAGAGAGAGAAATTTAAACGCTCGTGTTGCAAAGTTGGATGAGGAAGCTAAATTGGTTGCCCCAAAAAAACAAAAAGAGGCAATAAAATCAAATCAAAACAACAATTCTGAAATATCGGTATCATCTGACAGTGAACCAACCATTCCACTTAATGCAGATGATAAAATTAAAGAATTTTTGCTGAGTGATAATATTTCAGATGGTTTTCGGGGTGACAGAGATGACTTACAATGGTGTGCTGGGAGTAAATATTTTTCTGGTTACAGATTAGGATTAAAATTTTATATCTTGAAAGACTTTATGTTTGTTGCTGACAGTGAAGATGTGTTTCCGATTGCGAGATTTAAAAATGGGTGGTTTGCACCAAATTGCGAAATTTTTGTCGATGGAGATATATTAACCCATAGAGCCCGATATGGAAGTAACACCAACCTAGATGCAAATAGATGGCAATTATTACCCTCAAGGGGACAGTATAACCCACAAGCTATGATTAATGTAGATCCAAATTCCTTATATGCGAAGCTTGAAGAAATTTATGCAGAAAACGTTGCTAGGGTAGAGGAAAATAAGCAAAAAGCTCGGGAAGAAGAAGCTAAACAAATTGCTTATGAAAAGAAGTTTAAAGAAATGTGCCTTGACTGGGAGGGAGTGAAGCTACCTGATAGAGCTAAACAATCTTTCTCTGAACTTTATTCGACTCCTTGGCGAGACATTGAACTCATAAGAGTTGAATATGAAAGCATTCTTGAGTGTAATTTCATTTTAGATACAAGCGATGGAATTAAAACTTTTAATGCAGTTGAGGCAATAAGGTCTACGATGTAGTAATAATAATAAAACTTTAATTAATGAGTTTTTACTTGTTTTGCCAGAAGCGTTTCATGTGATAATCTCTGATTCCTAACCAGCAGAAGACTGGTAAGAAGAGGCAGATAAAATGAGTAATTCAGCAGTAGTGCGGTCTTTGCGCCGCCGTTTTAATTTTTGTTTTAATACCCCAATATTTAATAAGTATGGCAAGTCGTTAAGAGACTTCTTAGGAGTGACGAGCATGGCATTAGGTGCCTTGCTTCTAATGCTCTTTGTCTTTGTTTTATTCATTGATGATAGTGATGGCATGACAGGTGTTGGCAGCTGTGGCACGGCAGATTGTATAGGCCAATGAGTACTGACACTGACATAGAGCCACGCTGGCTTAAGAACTTAGAGCGATGGTATGAGTTTGCCTTCAAGCTTTCGTTCATCCTGACAGGCCTTCTGAGCGTTTATATCATATTGTTTTTCTTAGTTGGTGGGGCTTTCATTTCTGATGAGGGCGGACCTGACTCTCATTCAGAGTGGTGTGAGGAGCATCATCCTGAGCTGACCTACAGTGAATGTGCAGACGTGGCTGGTTGGTAATTAATACAAGCCTTTAAATTTATTTAAGGGTTTTAAGAGTTTTCATTCTGTTTCAATTTTCTAATTATGGATGAAACCGTATTTCTATTAACTCCTAATTCTTCGCTAATTTGCTTTCCACTCAATCCCTTCAAATGCAGACTAAACATCTGCTCTTTTAATTCTGGACTATACTTAGAAAGATATTCAGTTCTGTTTTTTTGGTTCCCAGTTCTTTGGATCACCCTATTGATTGTTGAACGACCAACTCCAATTTTCTTGGCTATTAAAGTAGTATTTTTACCAGAGCTATACAATTTAATTATTTCAGCTTCTATTGTGCTGTCTAGCTTGCGTCCATAGCCTCCAATAGGCGCACCTACTAAACCGTTTAATAATTCTATATTAGGTTCTCCCTCATATTTCTTCTCAATTGCTTTTATAAGATTTGTCTCCGCTTTGGCGATTTTATTCTTGCTATATTGTTTTGGTAAAATTTCTAAAAAAAACCACTGCTCTTCTTTCAAATTGTTTTCTTTAGCCTGATCGTATGCAGCCCTAATAAATTTATCTCTTTTATTTTTACTTTTAGCATTCTTTGCTGAAGTGAGGTGTTCTTTTGATCTTTTTTTTGGATCAAGACTTGAGCCTGCATATATGCCAAGATTATTCCCAAATTTTATTCTTAATAAATAAAGTCTGCTTTTGCGTTCTTCATGCCCAGTCAGTTTTGCTGCTGGTAAAGGTTTTAGCCCAAGTTTGCGACCGATATTCATAATTGAACCGAAGTTTAAATTATCACCTTTTTGTCTTACTAGTTCGGCAACAGATACATTTAAATTTCGTGCTTCTTCGTATAATTTTTTTACAAATTCATCAGTGTAGAGAAGTCTGCTTGTACCCATTTTTCGGTCAACCTGAAGCCCTAGTTTTGAAAATCTTTCATAAAGGCTGCTTGGATTCAAACCAATAGTTTTAGCTAGGGTTGGGATGCCAATTTTTTCGTTAACTCTACGCTCATAAATTTTTCTAATCTGAATATCGGTAATGTTAGTTTGAGGTGAAATTTTTATATCATTACTTTGCAAGCATCGTATAATATCTGATTTAGTTATTAAGGTTTCTTCTTCTATTTCTTCGATTGACTTTGCCTCTAAGTACAAACGGAGTATTTGGTCTGAAACGGATTGAGGAATAGATATTTTTTTCTTCTTAAGGTGAGAATATTTTTTCTTTTTAGAAGGGGTAGGAAATTTTTTTATACTTATATTAAGTCTACGTGCCGCTTGCCTAAAACCAGAAATGGAAAAACTATATTTCGAAGCTAAGTCATTTAACGTTGTGAATTGATTAATCTCTTCGTTGATTTTGTTAACGAAATTATCATCAAATTTTACCCATTTGGGGACGTTTAAATCTAAACGCCTAAAGTTTTCTAAAAGTGTCTGTTTGCTTATGTTAAGTCTCTTAGCTATCTTTCCTGTCTCGCGGGTGAGCAGATACTCCTCATAAGCTTCTCTTATAACTTCATCTTGTAACTTAATTTGCAATGCTTCGCTGCGGGTTCGCATTGTGAAATGCGCAGCTCTTAATTTTGGTGCAAGTGTTGACCTTTTTATTCCTAACAGTTCGGCTACCTGTTGTTGCGACTTACCTTGTTCGTATAGTCTCTTCGCTTTATCAAGTGTCTTCTTTGAAATAGCTTCTTTTTTTGGTGTGAGCGTTAAGCCATTTCGTCTCATAGCTTTACTCACCGATGGTTGCTTTAGACCTAGCTCAATACAAATCTTTGATATGCTTTCACCAGCGTTATGCCGATCAACAATTTTTAATAGAGTCTCTTTAGCAATAAATTTGCGCATTTTTTAATAATTGATCTACTATCAAGGTTTTTGTGATCGAGTGATCGAAAGTCCCAATATCGTATCATTTTGCTACAACCGTAGCAAACCAAGTGACTCAAATAAATAACTTAGTGAGTGAATGGTAGGTAATGTGAGTTGAGGTAGGGTTACTGATTTTTAAATTAGCTTAGCTTTGTAGCCCTTAATAGCCCCTTTTTTATTGATCGCGCGTGTCACATTTCCAGCACCAGTTTTAAGGAATTTAGCAGCTGAACTCAGGGACTCGAAGATTTTCTCTGTATCATCTTTTTGCGATATTAATTTCACCCTTTTTTTCTCATTTGAATTTTTAGGAGGTTTATAATCAATGAAGCCTTTGGGATCTTGTGCCTCAATATAGATGATGAGCAATTAACTTTTCATTATAAAACTTTTATGCAGCGTAATGGATTGAACCAAACTTAAATAATTATTTACCAGCGTAATCTTCGACTAGCCAATACCCTTTGAGCTCGATCCGGGTAATCAGTAATTATACCGTCCACTCCTGCATCAACTATATTTTCCAAATCTTTAATTTCATTTACTGTCCAGCTGCAAACGACCAAGCCAAGGTCATGTGCTTCTTGCACCAGTTCTTCAGTCACATCTTTAAAATTTGGGCACCACATTTGGCCTTTTAGATTAGCTATTGCTTTTGGTATTGAAACATCAAAAGAAGAAAAATCTGGGGTATGATCTTCGAAATGTTCATCAAACGGTTCGTCATTATTTCCAGGCAGCTCAGATAAAAAAGAGCATGCAATTTCGGGTGCTACTCTTTGGCATTCTTTAAGTAAACCCCAGTCAAAACTGTGTAGTACAGTACAGTGAAATAGTTTTTTTTCACTTATCTCAGCTACAATTTGTCTAACTACATTTGTAATATTTTGCGAAGGGGTAGGCTTTATTTCAAGTAAAAGGTAAATGTTATTGTTTGTTTGTGAGCATACTAATTCTAAAAGTTCACTTAATTTAGGAATGCGAACCCCTGATAAAAATTTCTGATGGGGGTAGTTTTTGCCGTATACTGAGTGCTGGTCCAACCCACCAACATCAAACTGTTTCAACTCTGATAAGGACAGTTCATTCACTTTAGGACGATTGTTGGTAAGCCATTCCCCACTTTTATTTCGTGTTATAGCCGCTGAAAGTTGATAGTCATGTGTTATAACAGGAACATTGTCTTTTGAAATCAGAACATCAAACTCTAACGCCCTGACGTCCAAATCGAGCGTATATTCAAATCCTTCTAATGTATTTTCAGGCATTAACCCTCGAGTTCCTCTATGTCCTATTATGCGGACAACTCCAGGAGCTCCTTTGAACCCATTCAATTGAGGAAAATTTCTCACTGACCAAGCCTTTTCGCTGCTTCAGTATAATGTTGATCCGAATAAATAATGGAGTATTTGTTAAATCTCAAGTCTTACAATTTGTGTAAAATCTTGAGTTATTGATCCAATTTTACTAGATTTTTAGGAATTCTTGAAATGGAAAAATTATGAAACATGACTTGAGCCATGGTGCTGCATGGATGAATGGTAAGGTTATGCCTGTTTATCAGGCTACAATTCCGGTAAATGATTGGGGTTTGATCCACTCCGATATAACTTACGATGTAGTTCCGGTGATAAATGGGGCTTTCTTTAGATTTGAAGAATATCTGTCTCGTTTTTTTTCTTCGATGGAAAGTCTTTATCTTGATCCAGGTATGAACAAATTAGAAATTCAAAAAGCACTTCACCAAATGGTCAGTCAATCAGGTTTGCGGGATAGTTATGTAGCTATGGTTTGCAGCCGAGGAAGACCAAAAATACCAGGATCAAGAGATCCTAGGGACTGTGAAAATCATTTTTTCGCATGGTGTGTGCCCTATGTACACGTAATTAAACCTGAAATTATAGATCAGGGTGCAACGGCTTGGATTTCCCAAAACGTGTATAGAATTCCTGAAGAAAGTTTAAATCCTCGCGTCAAAAACTATCATTGGGGTGACTTCACACAGGGTATATTTGAAGCAAAAGATAATAAATACGAGACAGTAATTTTGTTAGATTTTGACGGTAATGTAACAGAAGGTCCTGGTTTTAATGTTTTTGCCGTCAAAGATAGAGTTTTAATAACACCTGATCGAGGAATCTTGGCTGGTGTAAGTAGAAAAACAGTTTTAGAAATTGCTGATCACCTTGGTATACGTGTTGTTATACGTCCAGTGAGTGTTGACGAACTTCTAGCGGCAGATGAAGTTTTTCTCTCCTCTTCTGGAGGAGGTGTGATCCCAATAGTTCGTGTGAATGAAACAATTTATGGAAACGGAGTGAAAGGACCGATTTCAGTTCGGTTAAATGAAACATACTGGCAATGGACAAAGTTGGAAAAATACCGTGATCCAATTAATTACAAAGTACCTCTTTAACATTTGGACTGCATTTTGCTTTCAAGGCCTAAGCTTTTCAAAAATTGCTGTATTAAAGATTGGATTAAATTTTTTTATAGTTTTTGCTGGAACCCCTGCCACAACAAGGTTGTCTTTAATATTTTCTGTAACTACTGCACCCGCACCAACAAATACATTGTTCCCTAAGGTCAGACCAGGTAACACAGTTGCATTTGTTCCTATTGTTGAAAAATTACCAATCTCTACCTGTCCAGCAATCGATGCTCCCCCCATAATATGAACGCCATTACCTAAACGACATTCATGGTCTACGGTTGAGTTGGTATTTAAGATACACTGGCTTCCGATTGAAGTAAATTTATGAGCAATTGCACCAGGCATAACTTGTATACCGTCACCGTAACTATCTAACTTATCTAGCAGACCATGAGAACTGATTAAGTCGACAGGAGCCAAACCGTTTTCTTTTAATTTTTCTGAGATTTTGTATCGAGCAAATCCATGTTCACCACCGATGCAAACAACGAAATGAGTAGCAGTAGCATAGAGTGAACTGAGGCCAGTTGCATTAGAATAAAGTTTTATTTCGGTATCAAAAGAGAGCTCATCTAATGTTTCGTCGAAAATACCGATAATTTCTGCTTTGGAAGGATATATTTCTGAAATCATATCTATCAAAATACGAGCTTTACTTCGGCCACCCCATAGCATAATTCTCATTTTTGTTTCCATTTTTTCAAGAGTGTTTTAAGCAACTGGTAATAATTGAATCTTACTAATTTCTCGTAGTCTACTTTTCGCCATTATATTCTTTCTAGGTATCCACTAGGGGCAACAGTTATGAGCAATTTATTTTCAATTTCTCTATCAATTTGGAATTTCAGTAACGTACCATCTGCGCCATAAAAACTTTGTTTATCTAATTCTTCAATATATTCTGAAACAGCCGTTTTGGGGCTATTTCCAGGCCCCCAAGATCGATCGCTGAAAAAGTTCTCAGGTAAATCTTCTACAACAGTATCAAATACTATGATGTAGCTACCCTTCGAAATCAATGGGCCGTAAAGCTGCAGCTCTTTTTTGACATGTTCATAGGTGTGGTTGCTATCCAAACAGACTAATGTTTTTTTACCTACTTCTATTTTCTTTTTGACTTGTTCAAAAATTCTTGAGTCTACACTAGACCCTTCAATCATTTCTATTCTCTTTGACAACGGATGTTGGAGTATAGCTTTTTTATTATGCTCTCTTATATCTATATCGATACCAATTACCTTGGCGTTTTCAGGCCCACCGCAAACTGCAATCAGCTCTAAAATTCCTGCAAGAAAAATTAGAGATCCACCACGGGCTATGCCAGTTTCTATTATAAAATCAGGTTTGACTTTCCACAATATTTCTTGAAGGCCGATAATATCCTGTGGATATTGGATTATTGGCCGTCCTAGCCAACTAAAATGGTAAGAGTACTTTGCTTTAGCAGATTCAAGCAGCCAATCATTAGTTAACGAATTAAGTTTTGAGTTAGTTCCCTGTGCGAGAATTTCTTTTTTTGATTCTTCGCGAAACTTTTCTTCATCGTTCATATTTGATGGTCCTGTTAATTAGGAATAAATATATAAGTTGTTGAAATATGTTAAACTTCGTCAATAAAATTTAGAGTCTGCAATTTTTTTGCCAAATTTGGCAAAATAAACTTTTTAATATCAGCCATTGGCTACTAATTTGATTATTATTTCCGAAATTTGGTTGATTTGATCATCCCTAATATCGTGAAAACTAGGCAAATTAATGCTTCTAGTTGGAATATCATATGAATTTCTATTCAATAAATTTTCTTTGAACATGGGTAAACTAGACAAAGGCCAGAAAAATACCCTCGCATCAATCTTTTGTTCCGTAAAGACTTGGAGTAAACGCTTTTGATCTATACCTAGCGATTTATCAAAAACTGCTGTTGGCATCCATGCACCGTTTATAGTGCCGGAAAGCTCTGGATTCATGAAGACCGCGGTTAAATCTTTCAGATTATATCTATATTGTTCAAGTATTGCCCGTTTTCTTAGAACTAATGTCTCAATACGCTTTAACTGTGCTAGTCCAATCGCAGCTTGTACATTTGACATTTTGAATTTGTAACCGACTTCATCTGGCCAGAATTGCTTACTTTGATGTTTTGATCTTCCATGATTACTGAGAGTGAAAGCTTTATGATAAATTTCAGAGTTGTTTGTTGCCAATATTCCACCTTCACCTGTTGTGATTGTCTTACTTCCGTGAAATGAAAAAGTTGAAAATTCGCTCATTGCCCCGGCTTTTTTGGTGCCGATGCTAGACCCAATTGCTTCTGCCGCGTCCTCAATCAGATTTATGTTTGCGTCAGAGCAGATTTGCTTCAGCTGTTCAATCTCACATAGGTTCCCGTATAAATGAGTGGCAATTACTGCTTTGGTTTTGGAGTTAATAGAGGCTTTTACTTTTTCTGGATCAATGCACCATGTATTTGATAAAATATCCACAAATACTGGTTTTGCTCCTAAATGAACTATCGGAGAAGCTGTCGCAATCCAGTTTGTATCAGCTAAAATGACCTCATCCCCAGGTCCTATACCCAAAGCATGCAATCCCATATGCATTGCTCCCGTACAGCTTGAGGTTGCAATACAATGTTTAACTCCTAAATACCTGGCGAAAGCTTTTTCGAATTTATGAATATACTCGTAACATTTGTCACCCCAACCGGTTGCAGCTGCATCACTGGCATATTCAACCTCTAGGTTTGTAATTGAAGGCTTCGTGTATGGAATCTTCATTTTCACACTTCTTCAATTTGCGGAACAAACGTAAAGAATTTGCATCCCTGTTCGGATAATTTTAAAAACTGCCTTTTTATTTCGCTTGCAAGGTTCCAAGGTAATATAATTACATAGTCAGGTTTGAACTCAAACAGAGTTTCTGGATTGTAAATTGGAATTCTACTACCTGGGAGAAACTTATTTATTTTTGCATCTGATGCATCTGCGACAAACGGAATTAAGTCGCTATTAACCCCTGCATAATTTATTAAAGTGTTTCCTTTGGCAGCTGCTCCGTAGGCACAAACTTTTTTTGAGTCAGCTTTAGCTTTCATCAAAAAATTTTGAAAATTTAGTTTAACTTGTTCAGCTTTTTTTTGGAACTCTCGGTATTTAGTCAGGTCAAACAGACCCGCTTGTATTTCTTCGGAAATAATTTTTTCAACCGACTGCTTATTATGAAAACTAGCATTTGTTCTACATCCATAAATACGTACTGAACCCCCATGTGTTGGAATTTTTTCTGCTTTGAAGATTCGTAAATTATGCTTTTCAAAAATTTGCTTTACTGTTTTAACTGATAGGTACGAGTAATGTTCATGATACATTGTATCAAATTGGCATTTCTGTATTAAATTGAGTAGGTGTGGAAATTCAAGCGTAACCACAGCATCTTTTTTAAGGCTTTTTTCTATTGATTTTGTAAAGTCATTTATATCCGGAACATGTGCGTAAACATTGTTACACACGATTAAATCAGCTTGACCAAATTTTTCGGTGATTTTGTTGGCGAGCCGTAATTCAAAAAACTCTATACAAGTATTGATGCCAATTTCTTGAGCTTTTTTAGCTGTGCTTTTAGTTGGTTCAATACCAAGACAGGGTATTTTCATTTCCTTAAAATTTTTGAGTAGATAGCCATCATTAGATGCAATTTCTAAGACGAAGCTATTTTTATCAAGTTTGAATTCGTCTACAATTTTTATAGCGTATTGTTTCGCATGTTCCAGCCATGTCTTGGAAGTAGATGAAAAATAGGAATAATCAGAATTAAAAAATGTTTTTTTATCAGTTGTATCTTGTGTCTGAACTAAAAAGCATGAACTGCAAATATATATTTTAAGAGGGAAGTATTTTTCTTTTTTACTTAAATCAATCTCAGTTAAATAGGAATTAGAAGGTGGTTGCTGTCCAAGATCAATCACCAAGTCTGTAAGTGAATTATTACAATGACGACATTTCATGAAAAGAGCCCTTTAAAATCTTCTATTTTCATTAACTCGCGATCTCTGTCTGAAAGGTGTGAGCATGGAAGTTGCCAGGCTATCTTTAATGTTGGATCTAAAGCATGAATGCCACCCTCGTGCATTGGAGCATGATCGTTGCTATGGAAATATAAAATTTCTACATTCTCTGAAAGTGTTTGAAACCCGTGTGCGAAACCTTCTGGAATTAAAAGAGCATTGTGTTTTTTTTCATCGAGAGTAGTAGAATACACTTGCCTGAACGTGTTTGAGTTTTCTCTTAGGTCAAGAGCAACATCCATAACTGTTCCCTTTATACAGTAAATGAATTTTGCTTCCAAGAATGGTGGGTTTTGAAAATGAAGCCCTCTTATAGTCCCTTTAATTTTTGTAAAAGTCCGGTTTACCTGCATTATTGGTCTATTCCCCCAGCATTTAAGCTCTTTTGGGGAGAATAACCTTTCAAAATAGCCTCTACTATCGGTTATGACTGTTTTTGTTACAGTAAAAAGCCCATCAAAGTTGGTTTTATTTTCGATAAATCTAAGCATTAATTTGATAATCCGTTATCTGCTGCAATGAAAACTCACGCATGTCTTGCTGATTTAAAGATTCTGAAAACCAATCATATGTAAATTTCAGGGCTTCGTCGATTTTTAGTTTCGGTTGCCAGTCAAGTTTTTTTATCGCTTTAGAACTATCCAAATTAAGTGATTGTGTTTCTAGCATGTTTGAATTTTCAAGCTCTTTGAATTCTTTGGCTCCGCACATTTTAGAAAGTTTTGTAATTATTTCTCCGACGTCATAGACACCATTAGTTGGCCCAAAATTCCATGATCCCTCGTATTTATTTCCATTTTGTTGAGATAACTTTTCTGCTAAATTAATATATCCAGAAATCGGTTCTAGAATATGTTGCCAAGGTCTTGTCGCTTTTGGATTTCTTAGAGTAATCGGCTTATCATTTAAAAGAGAGCGGAAAAAGTCAGGAACCAGCCTATCCTTGGACATGTCACCACCTCCAATCACATTTCCAGCTCTAACTGTTGCGATTTTTGTCGCAGTTTCCTGAAAAAATGTTTCTCTGTAGCTGTGTGTTATTATCTCTGAGCAAGATTTACTGGCAGAGTAAGGATCGTTGCCCCCCAATGGGTCATTCTCTTGATAGGCTGAGTTGCCAACTTTGATTTTATAAACTTTATCAGTTGTGACATTCAATATTATTGGTTCAATTCTGCTTTGTCTAATTGCCTCCAATAAGCTAACTACCCCCATGGAATTTGTTCTGAATGTTTCTAATGGATCAAGATATGATTTTCGAACTAAAGGTTGGGCTGCCAAATGAAAAATCACACTTGGTTTTTGTGATTTTATAAATTCAGATAACTCTTTCAGATTGTTTATGTCAGAAAATATTTCGGGACCAACAAATCCATCTGCGTATACCAAGTTGTAGAATGCATTTTCTTTATTAGGTTGAAGTGCATATCCACTTACATTGGCACCTATTTTATCTAACCAAAGTGAGAGCCAACCACCTTTAAACCCTGTATGGCCCGTTACCAACACATTTTTTTTACTCCAAAAATTTTTGAAGGTTACCAAGTTTTCCATGGCGCATTCCCAGAAGTCCATAAATCTTGCAGCAGATTTTTTTCGCGTAGTGTATCCATAGGCTGCCAAAATCCAGCATGCCTAAATGCTCTGAGTTGATCAGTTTTAGCAAGTTTACTTAAAGGACCATTCTCCCAACTGGTCATATCTCCACTAATTAAATCAAAAACTTTAGGGGATAAAACGAAGAAACCACCATTAATCAAACCACCTTCCGGCTTTTCCTTAAAAGATTCGACTTTGTTTCCAACCAGCTCCAATGCGCCATACCTGCTTGGAGGTGCAACTGCTGTGATAGTGGCGTGTTTCCCGTGTGATTTGTGAAAGTCTATTGACTTTCCAATATCAACATCAGCCACTCCATCACCATATGTAAAACAAAACTCCTCCTCTTCGGCGACATAATCTTGCACGCGTTTTAATCTTCCTCCAGTCAACGTTTCCTTTCCGGTATCAACCAAAGTTATTTTCCAAGGTTCTGAATTCTTTTTGTGTACGGTCACATTATTGTTAGATAAGTCGATGGTCAGATCTGACATGTGATTGAAATAATTTGTGAAATATTCTTTAATTACGTAGCCCAAATATCCACAGCAAACGACAAAATCGTTTATACCATGATACGAATATATTTTCATAATATGCCAGAGTATAGGTCTGCCACCAATTTCAACCATTGGTTTTGGACGCAAATCAGTTTCTTCTGAAAGTCTGGTGCCGAGCCCCCCAGCCAGGATTACCGCCTTCATTTTTTATACTCCGTAGATCTACCACAAGATGCAAAAACCAAATTAAAATCCATTATTAATACCAACTATTAAAAGCCGATCTTGATCTAACTTTTAAATTTAACATTATTACGACTCCGTGATAATTTGAAAAATTTGCTGAGTTTGTTAGATGTTCTTCCATTAAAAATCTTTCTTGCATTCTTAACTACAGGCAAGCTTCTATTTTAGCTTCAAGTTCAAGAAATTTTTCATTTGTTTTGTTTAGGCCTAGAGCCATCTTTACAAAATTGTTGGCATTAGCTGCTTTTCCTTTTAAGAATTCTGCGTATGCAGCACAGTAAAAATACAGAGAGCTGTCAATTTGCGGCCGAATTTTGTTAAAAATTTTGGCTGCACTTGAGTAATTTCCAGATGCCATCTCGAGAAGGCCCAGGCAGTGTGAAGTAAGTTGCTGGTTTTCCTCAGCTATCTCTTCACTATAGTTTTCTAAGACTACTCTTGCAAAGTCCAACTGATTTGTTTTTAGAAGTGAGTTAAAGTATGCATCAAATCCTTGAATATCAAATCGAATTGAAAGAGATCTAGCAAGGTTGGGTATAGCTTGATTGAATTTTTTTTGGTTGAAATACATTACTCCTAAAAACAAAATAGAATTGGAATCCATAGCATTTGAATGTATGTTTTCTTCAAGTAAAGAAGTCGCTTTATGGTAGTTTTCTTTTTGAAGTTCTTCTGTAACTACTTCTAGCGAATTTGGTGTAGGTTTTTCAAACGATGATATATTTTTTGTATGGCCTAAATGATATAATAAGACAGACCAATCGACCGTAAAACTGTTTACAATTTTCATTGCATCGAAAATATCTTTTACACCAAGAGCATCACCGTCTACAAAAATCTTATTAATTCTTTCGTCTTTTTTTATGGCAGAGGGATTTATGCCTTTGTCAGTAATGATTCCCATATTCAGTTGTTTTTGTGATGGAATAGCTGCGGGTGATACGCCCCATTTTTCTGCCAATGATTTTAAGACGTTTACCTCATATTTAAAGGTTGAACTCTCATATCCGTGACTTATCCCTTTTGCCACCAAATCAAAGATGTTTTGTTTATTAAGTTCAACTTTCTTACCTTTGAGTATTTTATTTGCTTCTGGTAGAAAACGTCGCATCGCACTTACAATAACGACGTCCAAGGAAGAAATTTGCCTCAGATCTGACCAGATAAAATCGTCATATTGAGTTTTAGCCTCGTCGATAACTTTAGAAACAGCTTTGGTGTATTGACCTCTATAATTTAGATTTCCAGAATTACTTGCCCCGCAATGGCCTGATATGAATATTGGGTAGGTTGTTTGGAGATAACTCTCTGCATATAGGAGTGTGCAAAATCCACTATCAAAATCAGGGTTTTCGTCTTTAAAATAAAACCCTCGTTTAGACTTAAGTTCATTCAAAAATTTTCTTTGAATTAAGCCCTGATAAATTCCTGGTCCTGTCCCACACCGTCCCTTGAATTCATAATGGCGTCTTAGCTTTTCCTTTGGGTCCGATATTTTAATAACTGTTGTAGGAAGGTTTAAAGCTATTAAGTTTCTTCTGTTTAAGAATGAATAATCGGGCCACTTATAAGTTGGTGCTCCTGTATAAAGCACTGGTGTGCCTGATTTTTTTATAATTCTTTCTGCAAATAAAAGACCATCTGGCATTAGGGCATCATCATCACCAATAACAGTTACATAATCGCCTTTTGCTTTAGAAACAGCAAACTCCCAATTATTTTTCATAGAAAGGCTTTCGGAATGATAATGATATTTAATTCTGGGATCATTTAATTCTTTAACCTTGTGGTGAAGACTATCTTCGTCACTTACATCACTGACTATAATTTCCAAATTCTTGTAATTTGATTGAATGCCACTCTTTATTGCATTTATAGCTGTTACCTGCCGATTTTTTGTGGGTATAATTAGGCTAAATTTCATTAGTTTAATCCTTGGTGTATAACCGGAAAAATTAATTCTTTAATCTAGGTTTTTTATAAGTGAATTTCATTTTAACTTCGCTGAACCAGTACAGTCCCTGAGAGCAAAAACTATGCCACACATATTCTATTTGAATTAGCATTTTGAAAAAGAAGGCTATTTCGATTATGAATTATCAAAATATTAAAGAATTAGATTG
>NZGN01000010.1:0-8045 GCA_002691045.1 Marinovum sp. | reverse complement strand
TATGATGAGATCAATGTATGAACTACTTCGAAACGGTGTTTTCTATAATAGACAAAAAATGTTCCAACAAAGAACTACCCGCTTCGAACTTCTAACTCAACATGAAGTCATAAATAAAGCAATCCAAACAAGAAATCCTGAGGCTGCCAGAAAAGCCGTCGAAGCACATTTGGACTACGTGGCAGAAGCTCAAAAAAGCCAGCGGGCCTCAGATAAAAATGAAAAAATTGCTCAACAACGATTTGAGCATGAAAAATTACGGCGTTAATTCCATAAATTAAACTTGCTGAAATACCAGAGCATATATCAAAAAAATTAAGCTTGAATTCTGGTCAGCAATTCAACTAGTTTACTTCGCTTATTTTCTAGATGATCCAAAATGTTAAAGTGATGTTGTCCATTGGTTATTATTTTTGAACAAGACCAAGCCTCACTTAAAGATGTAGCTTGTGATAGAAAAGCGGGACGCTCCTTTTCTCCAACAAAAATGGTAAAAGGTACATTTAATTTGGTATGAAGTACTGGGCTTTCTTCTTTAGCAGTATCCAAATTTAATTTAAGTTTTTTGTTCATCGTTGTTTTTAAAAGAGGCCGCAAATCTGCTAATGGTGAGATAGCAACAACATGAACCAATCTTTGCAATAATTCTTTTTTTAATTCAAAATTTTTCCACTGATCATTTGACACCATCCTTGAAACCAAATGCCCCCCGGCAGAATGACCAGCCATTGAAATCATCCCTTCATATTCCCCCAAAACATAACATATCAAATCTTTTATTTGCCCATTTATTTCTGCTATTCGCACATCCGGACATAAGTCGTACGAAGGAATTATGCATCTATACCCACGAGCGATAACACCGGATGCAAAATGAGACCAATATGACTTATCAAAATCAATCCAATAGCCTCCATGAATGAATATGACCGTACCCAATGGTTCTTTTTGAGGTAAAAAAAGATCAAATTTTTGTCTATTTGAGTTACCGTAAGCAATATCTAAATTTGCTAATCCACTCTTAAGCTTTTTTTTTCTGAACAGCTCAGCTTTTGCTATCCAATCTTGAACTATTTGTTCTGAATTAGCTATGAAGGCAGAGTTTGCATATGCTTCGTCATTTTCGTTTATATTTTTCATAATAATTAATACCGCTATAGACAAAATAAGGCAAAATTGGTTTTGTTATGTCAAAGTAAAAATTGGAGATTGGGAATGTTAGATGATCTGACAAACTTGCAAACTTTGCTGAAAGATTCAACTCTTTTGGCCACAAGAGGTTATATAGCTGGTGAGTGGTGTGATGGAGAAAATGGCAAAACCTTCCCAGTATTCAATCCTGCTCGCGGTGACGTAATAACCGATGTTGCAGATATATCAAGAATCCAGACAGCTGAAGCTATTTGTATTGCTGAAAAAGCTCAAAAATTATGGGCTGCTAGACCAGCCAAAGAACGCAGCAATTTACTTCGAAACTGGTATAATTTGATGATGGAAAATCAAGAGGATTTAGCAACCATTCTGACTGCTGAACAAGGTAAACCTATTGAGGAAGCAAAGGGTGAGATTGCCTACGGCGCTTCTTTTATCGAATTTTTTGCTGAAGAAGCAAAAAGAGTTTACGGAGAAACAATACCAGGTCATCAAAGTGACAAACGAATTACTGTTTTAAAACAACCCGTTGGCGTTGCAGCATCTATTACACCTTGGAATTTTCCAAATGCCATGATCACTAGAAAAGCAGGGCCAGCCCTCGCAGCTGGATGTGCTTTTATTGCGAGGCCAGCTGCTGAAACTCCGTTATCTGCATTGGCTATGGGCATTCTAGCAGATAGAGCAGGTTTGCCAAAAGGAATTTTATCAATCATTCCATCCTCACAATCATCTGAAATTGGAAAAGAATTCTGCGAAAACCCAATTATCAGAAAACTTACTTTTACAGGTTCGACTGAGGTCGGCAGAATTCTACTCAAACAAGCGTCTGAACAAATTATGAAGTGCTCAATGGAATTGGGGGGAAATGCCCCATTTATTGTCTTTGAAGATGCAGATATTGATGCGGCCGTCGAAGGGGCAATTATGTGTAAATTTAGAAATAATGGACAAACATGTGTTTGCGCCAATCGTATTTTCGTTCAATCAGGTGTTTATAATGAGTTTGCTAAAAAATTATCATTAGCTGTTTCACAAATGAAGGTTGGGGATGGCTTAGCTAGTGGAACTGCACTTGGACCTCTAATAAACAGCGCAGCTATACAAAAAGTGCAGGAGCATATTGAAGATGCAAAGTCTAAGGGGGCGCAGGTTATCTTAGGAGGTGAAACAATCCAAGGACCAGGTAATTTTTTAACACCAACAATTGTAACACAAGCAACTAGAGATATGCTTGTATCAAGAGAGGAAACATTCGGCCCATTCGCACCACTTTTTGAATTTGAAAATGAAGATGAAGTTATAGAATTAGCAAACGACACTATATTTGGCTTAGCTTCCTACTTTTATGCAAGGGATTTAAGCCGCGTCCATAAGGTAGCAGAAGCTTTAGAATATGGGATCGTGGGCGTGAATACAGGAATTATCTCAACAGAAGTCGCTCCTTTTGGAGGAGTAAAACAATCTGGATTAGGTAGAGAAGGTAGTCATCATGGAATAGATGACTACTTGGAAATGAAATATATCTGCATGTCGGTATAAATATTGTGAATTTGGAACAAAGCAAACTACGAGATACAGTTTCAGGCACTGCTTTAGATATGATGGACGGTTATGTTTGCAAAACGCAAAAGCAATAATATAAACGGCTGGATAATTATCGATAAACCTGCCGGCATCACATCAACTGGTGTGGTGAATAAAATAAAACGGGCTTTTAGCGCAAAAAAAGTTGGACATGCTGGCACGTTAGATCCAGATGCTACAGGTGTTTTGCCAATCGCTTTAGGTGAAGCAACAAAAACTATTCCTCACATAATGGATGAGATAAAATCCTATCATTTTTGTGTAAAATTTGGTGAAGCAACGGATACCGACGACGCAACGGGTGAAATTATTAACACAAGCAATAATCGTCCAAAAGATGATAAGATCTCTGCTCTTTTACCGAAATATACAGGCTTTATAGAGCAAACGCCTCCTAACTATTCAGCAATCAAAGTTAATGGAGTTCGAGCCTATGATTTAGCCCGTTCAGGAAAACATTTAAAATTAAGGGCTCGCTCCCTCTTTGTGAAAGAGCTTAAGTTTATAGAGCGAGTTAATGAAGATCATGCATTACTTCAATTGACATGTGGAAAAGGTGGATATGTGAGATCAATCGCTAGAGATCTTGGCAAAGACTTAAAATGTTTTGCCCATGTGAAATGGCTGAAACGCATATGGTCAGGACCATTTGAATTAGAAAATTCTATTTCACTTCAAAATTTTGATGAAGTACGAGAGTTATCTTCGTTGAAACAGCTTTTACAGCCAATAGAAGTTGGCTTGCAAAACTTACCTTTTGTAACATGCAACACAAAGGATGTTGGTCACATAGCAAATGGAAGATCAATTATTGTCAGCTCAACGGAGATTGAAGCAGACAAAACCTGTTGGGTTAAATGTGATGGAAAAGCATTAGCTCTAGGAACCGTAAGAGACAGTCAGTTTTATCCATCACGTGTTCTCAATATTTAAAACTAAATTTTGATCAAATCATGAAAAATCCAAATGTAATTACCAAATACTATCAAAAAGAAGACATAAATTCCAAAGCTGTCTATTCAAGTTGTGAAAAATACAGATATAGTCTTACTCGCATTTGGAATAAGAAGGCAGAAAAATTACATTTTGTAATGCTCAACCCCTCTACGGCGACAGAAATTCAAAACGACCCGACAGTTGAACGATGTGAAAGAAGAGCGCGAAATTTAAATTTTGGATCTTTCAGGGTAACCAATATCTTTGCTTGGAGAGATACAGATCCAAAAAAAATGAAACGTGCAAAAGATCCTGTAGGCTTGCATAACAACAAAGCTATTCTTGATGGGTGCCGGTGGGCGGATTGCACTATTGCCGCCTGGGGCAACCATGGCTTACATTTAGACAGAGGAAATTACGTAATAGAATTAATAAAAAAATGTGGCAAACCAATTTTCCACCTGGGCAGTTCTAAAGTTGGCCAACCCAAACACCCTCTTTACATCTCATATGATATCCTTCCAACAGAATGGCTAAGCAATCATAAAATTTAACGCAAAAAGATTTTTGATTTAGGATACAGTCTGACAAAAACCGAATATTTTACTATTTGGACTTTCCAATTAAAAAAAAATGAGATAAGCGCGTAACTTTAGTGATACCTTAAGGAGCCTGGCTGGACGTCATCCCGGCCTACGCTACAAAAATTGACCTAATAGGAGAATAAGATGTCGATAACTGCTGAAGAAAAAGCTAAAGTCATAAGTGATTTTGCAACTAAAAAGGGTGACACTGGGTCACCTGAAGTCCAAATCGCAATTTTAACTTCAAGAATAAATACTTTGACAGAACATTTCAAAGAACATCACAAAGATAACCATGGCCGTAGAGGCCTCTTGAAGATGGTTGCCCAAAGAAGAAAACTTTTAGATTATCTAAAAGGTAAAGAAGAGGCGCGTTATCAAACTGTGATTGAAAAACTCGGAATACGACGTTAAAATATAAATAACTCTGAGAAAATTATTGAGAAATCGAGTTCATTTTTATTTGCAACTACTGCATTTGAATAAATCATTTCCTTTTCGATAAAACTAATATAATTGCCGTTCATCTGCAATCTGGCGCCCAGACCCAGCGCCTGAAATAAAAGATACTGGGTCAGAGGGAATCCGCCCTCTACGTTAAAGGCCTTTTGGCCATTTTAGGAAGATAAGATGTTTAAAGAATTTAAAAAAAGCATGAAGTGGGGTGAAGAAACCCTAACACTAGAAACTGGAAAAGTAGCCCGTCAAGCCGATGGTACTGTGATCGCAACTTTGGGCGAAACTTCGGTAATGGCAAATGTGACGTTTGCAAAGGAAATGAAAGAAGGACAGGACTTCTTCCCTCTGACAGTTCACTATCAAGAAAAGTATTATGCAGCAGGGAAAATACCTGGAGGATTTTTTAAAAGAGAGGCTCGCCCTACTGAAAAAGAAACTCTCACTGCACGTTTGATCGATCGACCAATGCGTCCATTGTTCGTTGAAGGCTTCAAGCATGAAGTTTTAGTGATGTGCACAGTTTTATCTCATGACTTAGTCAATGATCCAGATATTGTCGCTTTGATCGCAGCCTCAGCTGCTCTAACCATCTCTGGTGTACCATTTATGGGCCCCGTAGGTGCCGCAAGGGTAGGATATGTCGACGGTGAATATATCTTGAACCCAGAAGTTGAAGATATGGATCAGCTTAGAACCAACCCTGAACAGAGACTAGATTTGGTCGTCGCCGGTACAAAAGATGCAGTGATGATGGTTGAGTCCGAAGCATATGAATTAACTGAAGATGAAATGTTGGGAGCAGTGAATTTTGCTCATGAACAAATTCAACCTGTGATTGATCTCATAATTGAATTAGCCGAAGACGCAGCAAATGCACCTTTTGATTTCAAAGCTCCTGATTATTCGGATCTTTATAATGCGATCAAAAAGGCAGGTGAGAAGAGCATGCGAAGTGCTTTTTCTTTAAAGGATAAACAGGAAAGAGTAGCTGCGGTATCAGAAGCGAGAGAATCTATAAGATCTAGTCTGAACGAAGAGCAATTAGAAGATCCTAATTTGGGATCGGCTATGAAAAAACTAGAAGCGTCGATATTGAGAGGGGATGTCGTAAAAACAGGCAAACGTATCGATGGAAGAAAGACCACTGATGTTCGAGATATCGTTTGTGAGACAGGTTTTCTTCCGAGAACCCATGGATCAGCTCTTTTTACTAGAGGAGAAACACAGGGATTGGTCGTGACGACTCTGGGCACGGGAGACGATGAGCAAATAATCGACGCTCTCCATGGTAACTTTCGCTCTAATTTTCTTCTGCATTATAACTTTCCTCCATACTCAGTAGGTGAAGTTGGTAGGGTGGGTTCGCCTGGTCGAAGAGAGATAGGCCATGGCAAGCTAGCTTGGAGAGCATTACAAGCTGTTTTGCCAGCTGCAACAGACTTCCCATACACTATTCGTGTTGTTTCCGAAATTACAGAATCAAACGGTTCCTCATCTATGGCATCCGTCTGTGGAGGTTCTCTCTCAATGATGGACGCCGGCGTTCCACTCAAAGCTCCAGTGGCTGGTGTTGCGATGGGCTTAATACTTGAGGAAGACAGCTCATACGCGATTTTAACCGATATTTTGGGCGACGAAGACCATCTCGGTGATATGGATTTCAAAGTGGCTGGTACTGAAAATGGTATTACTTCACTCCAAATGGATATAAAAGTTGCAGGGATTACCTCAGAAATTATGAAAAGCGCTCTTGCGCAGGCAAAGGATGGCAGAATGCACATCCTCGGAGAAATGTCTAAATCGATTTCTGAGGCCGGGTCATTCTCTGTTCACGCGCCCAAAATAGAGACCATGCAAATTCCTACCGATAAAATCCGAGAAGTTATTGGATCCGGAGGAAAAGTTATAAGAGAAATAGTCGAGACATCGGGGGCCAAAGTTGACATAAACGACGACGGGCAAATTAAGATAGCTTCCAATGACGCAGACGCTATAAAGAATGCTTATGATATGATACACTCAATTGTAGCTGAACCAGAAGTTGGGGAAATATACACTGGTAAGGTTGTTAAGGTTGTCGATTTTGGCGCGTTTGTAAACTTCTTTGGCAAAAGAGATGGCTTAGTGCATGTCAGTCAGATAGAAAATCGCCGCATAAATCATCCATCTGATGTTCTTAAGGAAGGTCAGGAAGTTAAAGTAAAGCTACTTGGCTTTGATGACAGAGGCAAAGTTCGGTTGTCTATGAAAGTAGTAGACCAAAAGACCGGTGAGGAAATAAAAGAAGATAAAAAAGAAAAAAGCGACGATAAAGAGTAAAATCCAAACTCGTGAGTTCAAAAACCCCAAAGCAAGTGTTTTGGGGTTTTTTTATGGGTGCATTTTTTGAAAATAAATTAACTTCACAAGTTTGCTGATCTTGCTCGTAATTTTATTAAACTAAGTACAATATCTATAGTTGGAGTTGGTGTCTTTGTTATGAGACCTAATTCTTGAACTGAGGTTATAAGTGCATCTATTTCCATAGGACGGCCTTGATCAAGATCTTGCAACATAGACGTTCTATGAGCACCTACCGCAGCGCCACCATCTATTCTTCTTTCAACATCAATAGGAAATTTGACACCAAGCTTTTCTGCTATTAATTGCGCTTCAATCATCATTTTTCTAGCTACATCTCTAGTGCCTATATCGGTACATAAAACATCTAAAGTTGCATGAGTTAGAGCAGAAATAGGATTAAACGAAAGATTACCCCACAATTTTACCCAGATTTCATCCCGAAGTTTGGGACGAACGGGTGCTTTCAAACCTGCCTCAGTCAATGCTTTAGAAAGTTTAATAGCTCGGTCAGACTTTGAACCATCTGGCTCCCCCAAAGAAAAACGATTGCCTTCTAAATGTTTTATGACGCCAGGTTCAATCACTTCCGCTGCTGGATAAACAACACAGCCTAAAACTTTATCTGGACCAAAACCATCCCACTGAATATTTCCTGGGTCGACTGAATTTACTCTTGTGCCTTCAAACTCACCACCAACCTTGTAAAAATACCACCAAGGAATGCCGTTCACACCAGACACTATGGTAGTTTTTTTGTTGATCAAAGGTTCCATTTTATTAACGACTGATGGCACTGAGTGAGCCTTTAATGTAATAATGACATAATCTTGTGGTCCTAGATCCTTAGGGTTTTCAGAAGCCATCACAGGGACTTTAATATCACTTTCTTCTTCCCCCCCCCCCCAAAAGCCATTTTTTTTCATGGCTTCCAAATGCGACCCGCGTGCAACCAAACTGACATCAGCACCCACCTGTGCCAATTTA
>NZGN01000004.1:0-9283 GCA_002691045.1 Marinovum sp. | reverse complement strand
CTCGTTTAAAATAGTTCGTCCTAGACCCGTAGCTCAGTTGGTTAGAGCGCTGTCTTGACATGGCAGAGGTCAGCAGTTCAAATCTGCTCGGGTCTACCATTTAAGGATCTTTATGAAAAATTTACTTTTGAATCTGTCAGTATGCTTTTTTTCAACTGTAGCGGTAGCTGCATACTTTCCAGATAAAAACTGGGAGCTATCAAGTGCATCGCAAGAAAATGTAAATGAAACAAGGCTCCAAGCCCTTGAAGACATTGCATTTAAAGATCCAGCAACTCAGGCTTTGGTAGTTGTCAAAAATGGGAAAATTATAAGTGAGCGATATGCTGAAAATTACAATCAAGATTCTTTCGGCACCTCGTGGTCAGTTGCAAAAAGTTTTTATGCTGCATTGATAGGAATTTCTATTGAGAAAGGCGAAATAGAAAGTCTTGATGATCCACTTTACAAATACCTGCCTGTGTACAAAGAAGATGAGCGCAAAGTCATTACACTAAGAAATATTCTTGATATGGAAAGCGGTTTGCAGTATCCAGAGACTCAACACGAGACAATGTTTCTAAATGAAGACCAACTTCAATATGCTCTAAATGTCCCGTTAGAAAAAAAACCTGGATCAAAATGGGAATACAACAATGTTAATTCAATGTTATTGGCAGCTATCTTAGAAGCGGCAACCGGTCAGTCTGCAGATCAGCTTTTAGAAAATAGAATCTTGCAGCCCATTGGCATCCAAAACTCAACGTTATGGAAAGATAGTCGCGGGAATGTTATGACCTACTGTTGCATCGACATGAGTGCGAGAGACTTTTCAAGGTTTGGATTATTATTTGCAAGAAACGGCAACTGGAATAATCAATTGCTAGTCCCAAAAGGCTTTATTGATGAGACCTTTAATACATCATGGAGATTTAATGCGCCGAGACAAGGAGGATATTCATTGCATTGGTGGATGGCTGCCGATGATGAAAATCATGAAATCTTTTTTGCCAGCGGTAAATTTGGCCAATACATTTTTGTAGATCGGGATAATGATGTGGTGGTTACCAAAATAACAAAGTACGATCCGATTCCTGGTGATACCCAAGACTTTAAAGAGTTTAAATGGTTGAAAGAAATTGGTGATACGGATGTGACCTTAGCAGTTTGGGACTTTCTTGAGAGTTCAAAGATTATGAAAGTGGGTGAAGGTGGCGTCACGTCTCCAATTACTAAAGAAAACGGAGATGAATCAACGTTTCGAAAAGATATTTATAAGTTTATTGAAAATCTTGCCTTATTATCCGATTAAAACCAGACGTACATAATCATTGGCACTGAAATAGCTGCAATAACTATTTCAAGGGGTAAGCCCAATCTCCAGTAATCTCCAAACTTATATCCTCCTGGTGCCATAACCAGGGTATTACATTGGTGACCAATGGGTGAGAGAAAAGCACAACTTGCTCCCACGGCTACTGCCATTAAAAAAGGTTCTACAGGAGCTCCTAATTGAGAGGCAATATTTGCAGAGATCGGCGCCATGATAATCGCTGTGGCAGCGTTATTAATGATGTCTGAAACAAACATGGTTACCACAAGAATTAACAGTATGATCATGTAGACAGGTAGGGCTTCGGTATAGCCTGATATAAACATTGCAATGTTATTGGATATTCCGGTTGTTTCAAGTGCTTGGCCGATTGGTATCATTGCAGCCAACATCACAATGACTGGCCACTCAATACTTCGATAAAGGTTTCCGTTAAGGACTTTAACCCCAATGAATGCAAGCACGCATAATAAGAAAGCAATCACAATATTTATCACGTTAAAGGCAGCAAGCAGAAGGAAAGTCACAAAGAAAATAATACTCTTTAACAGTCGACTGCGACTGGGAATTACCTGCATTTCACGCTGCATCAGTGGCATGAGGCCTAAGTGCTTAATGCGTTCTTTAACTCCTTCCTCATCAATGGATCGCACACCCAGCAAAAGTACATCCCCAACCCTAAAAATTTCACGTGAAAGCCTAGTTCTAAATTTTGCCCCTTGTCGCCAAAGTCCAAGCAGGGCGAGATCTTCTGAGGCTAAGCGCTTCAAAAATTCTTGTTTACGACCAATGAGTCTTGAAGATGCTGTGACCATCACTTCAATCTCCTCAAGATCAGATTCTTTAATGGTATTAAGATCCTCAGAAATCTCTAAATCAAGATCACTTTGCAATCTTGAAATATCATCCGGCGAGGTTTTAATAACAAGCACCTGATTGTGGGCAAACTTAGTGACCATTGAGACCTTACTGACCGCACCAGATTCATTAACAATGCCCAGCACTTCAGTTTCTGGACCCGCTACTTTTTTAATTTCAGATAATCTTTTACCGATGGCTTTACTATCTTTTTTTACTCTGACTTCAAACAAATAGTTTTTCAGATCAATTAACTTAATTTCATCGCCAGCTTCTTGCCTTACTTTGACCAGGCGATAACCAAGAAAAGCAATGAAGACGACACCCAAAAGACTTACAGCAACACCCACAAAAGAAAAATCAAAGAAATTAAAGCTGGTCCCTGTATAGGTTTCTCTGTATTGAGAAATAATAATATTGGGCGGGGTTCCGATCATGGTATTCATCCCCCCCAAAATACTGGCAAAAGCTAGGGGCATTAAAAATTTTGGTGGGTTCCAATTATTTTGCTGACACACGGCTATGGTTACTGGAAGTAGTATTGCCATGGCTCCAATGTTGTTCATAAACGAGGACAATGCGGCAGCAGTTACCAGAATAACTAGCAGAAACTGATTCTCGCTTAATGGGATTTTAGAAAGTTGCCCACCTATTAATCCAACAAAACCAGATTCTTGCAGGCCTCTGCTGATCAGTAGCACCAAAGCCACAATAATAACTGCAGGATGACCAAATCCTGAAAAAGCGCTATTAATTGGAATAACATCAAAAAGAACCAAGGTAGCTAGTGCTACTAAAGTTACAGCATCATAACGCCAGCGACCCCAAATCAATAGACCAACCAAAACACATATAGTTACAACTAATACATTTTGGTCGCTGAACATTAACGAGCCTTAAGAGATTTTTAACTTGGGTGCATTGGTCATCACGCTCTTAATGCCTTTATTCATTGAAGACCTATCAGCATAGCTTTGTGATGTTGCGACCACTTTATTATTTCCAGCTACTAGATTAAAACTCCATTTACCGCCACGAGTTTCCTTGGTTTTGAAGTTATCTTTTGTAGCGGCATGCTTGGCAACTGACTTAATGCCTTTCATGCATGTTGACCGGGATGCATAAGCTTGTGATGCAATGATATTTTCTCCATTTTTAGCTTTCAGCCTAAAACGATGTTTGCCACCCCTATCTTTATAAATTTCGAACATTTCTCCTCCTTGTCTGCAGAAGTTAGATACTAACAAACTTGCTAAGTAAAAACACATTTTTTTTATGCGCGCGAGTCCTCTAGGCTATAATCCGCTTATGGAAAATCTCAAAAGTTTCTTTGAAGGAACCTTTTCTAAAATTATTGGCATCTTCATTATTTTATCCATTGCTGATCAGGTACTAACTTCAATGGAGCTCACCCGCACGGTGGAGAGAATTTTTGATGTTTTTTACCTTCTCACCATAACCTTATTCAGTCTGGAATTTTTAATTCGTGTCATCGTGATTAGAAAGTTTGATTTTCTTTTGGCAGTTGATGCCATTGTCCTGATTAATGCGCTTTTTGTTGGGTTGGTTGATTTAAGAATGTTGAGATTGTTCCGACTGTTTCAAATTTTTAGAGCCTCAAAGTTTCTAATCCCCACCAATACTTTAATCAAGACCATTGTCATGCAACGTAATGCATTACTTGGATCACAAATGATGGTGATCTCTATCTTATTAGTTGTTTCCACACTTATTTATTTTCTTGAATCAGAAGCACAGCCAGAAATATTTGGCAGCATTCCTGCAGCGATGTGGTGGGGCATAGCGACGTTAACTACGGTGGGCTATGGAGACGTTGTCCCAAGCACTGAAGTAGGTAAAATTCTTGCAAGCTTTACCATGTTTATTGGCATTGGAATGTTTGCTTTACCAGCTGCAATCTTGGCATCAGCTTATTACGAAGAGATTCAAAAAAGAAATTTTTTAATTACTTTTGAGGCCATCGCTGCCATTCCTTTATTTCAGCAACTGCCTGTGGGAGCAATCAATAAGATTAACGAAAAGCTTGATGTAAAACTCTTCCAAAAGAATGAGGAGATATTTAAAAAAGGTGACGAGGGCGATGCAATGTTTATTATTGAGCAAGGACAGGTCAAAGTTGACCTTGAAAATCCTGTTTACTTAGGCCCGGGTGATTTTTTTGGAGAGATGGCATTAATCTCAAACTCACCCAGAAATGCAACCCTAGTTGCTACTGACGACAGCAAACTTTTTGAACTCCAAAAATCCGATCTTGAAGAACTCTTTGATGAGCATGAAGTGCTCTTTAGAGAACTTGAGGAAACAATTAAAAACCGCTCAGCTTAATCGTCACCGCCAGAATCAGGATCAATTCTCTGAGGTGCATGAGATTCTTCTTGTACCACGTCATAATCCTCAGGATTTTTTTCAGTATTTTCCATGTATACGGAAGTCGATGGGTAAGCAAACTCGGATCCATTCGCACGGACTATTTTGATGGTTTCAAAAATTAAGGACTGTTTCACCTTGGTAAAATCGGTAAGGTTTAAAGGCTCGGTATAACAGAGGATTCGTATATCAATTGAACTGGCCCCAAATTCATCTGTTTTTACAAAGGAGTCTTGGCGAGGATTTTCAGCAAATTGATCTGAGTTTTTAATAAAGGCTTCAATTTCCTCACAAATTTTTGCCAACTGATCTTGAGTTGTTGAATAAATAACATTGATGGTCCAGCTGATTCTTCGATACTGCATGGCTCCATGATTAATAACTTTAAAATCAGCAAGGTCTTTGTTAGGAACCAGCATCGGCGCAGTACTAAAGAGTCTCACTAGTGTTGAACGGAATCCAATATTCTCAACCACACCATGAAGTTCGCCTTCAATTTCAATCCTGTCACCGGGTTGGAAACGGTTTTCGCCGATAATTAAAATTCCAGCAATTAAATTTTTAAATAGGTCCTGTGCTCCAAGAGCTACTGCCACTGAAAATAAACCTAGTCCTGCGACCAAGGGTCCAATTTGAATTCCAAAGATATCTAGGATGACACCAATACCGATAACCCAAATGAGTACTCGAGCAGCTCTTTCTAGCCACATCGTCATGGATGCGGTCAACAAGCTGGTCGCTGAGAACATCCCAAAGATTGGCTGGACAGAATTTGATAGAGTGCTGAAAATGGTAAAGGCAATCGCGGCTTTAACAATGTTTTGAGCAACTAACTCAGGTGTACCACTTAAAGGTAAGTATAGTGTTATCACGTAAAGAGCTATAGTGACAGGGAGGTAACCAAGAGGTTTTTCAAGAGTCTCTAATACAGCATCATCGGCTTCAGATTCTGTTTGATCGGAAAGCTCTTCAAGCCACTTAAACACACGTGCAATGAAGACCCCACGAATTATGATTCCACTAAAAAGGATCACAATTGAAACAATAAGTTCGGTGATGCCAATGCCATACAGACCATCATTCCAAACCTGACTAACTACACCTAAAAAACTATCTAACATTTGTTCCTCCTAGAAGCCCCATGAAAATTTTGTACTAATGCTTTCATCCATTTTATCAGCATTCATCGGAGGAGCGTTATCATTAAACCTTGAGTATTGCAGTGAAATCGTTACTTGCTCATTAACTTCAAAATCAAGTGCAAAAATAGCGCTGGATTTAACATCATCACCAAAATTATCTACTGAGGGTTGAACGTAAATGGTCGTATTGAAGAAAATGTTCTCACCAATTTCAAAATCATCATGAAAATAAAGATTTAAACGGTCCGTTTTGGTATTGATCATATTAAGATCTTCTTCATCTTCATTAATGAAAGCAAAACCAAATCTGGCATGATCATTAATCAGATATCTGAGTCCTACACCTATAACCTCTCTTTGTCTGTAATTTCTGAATGGATTTTCTGAGCGTTGTGCAAAGAGCTCATAATGGAGGTTTGATTCATTCTTAAAAACTAAGCGACCATGAAAAAAATTAGATTCATCAATGACACTGCCTATATATTTTCTTTCTGATTGACTGAGCACGAAGAAAGAATCTATCGCATCCGTATTATTATCAAATCGGTACGTGAAGGTGTAATAGTTACGATCACGGTTTCCGCGGGAGGCATCAACACTGCCTGAGATGGAATGAAAAAGACCGATTTCACCTTCTTGGCGCAAATCTTCAATATTAATAATCGCAGATGCAAAAGTCTGCATGCCGATCAACGCGACGGCAAAGATAAAGGTCTTATTTAGTTGTTGCAACATTCACACCACTCCAATCATTTCTTGGGGGGTGTATTCTAAATTGATTTATCCTTTCTTGAAAGTATTGATAGTATTTTTCTAATTCAGGAGCCTGGGCTTTCGCAATCAATAAATGACGTTCTGCGGCATCCCAGTTTTGCTCACGGTAGCTTGCTAACATTTCATTTTGAGGCTCTTTTAGCTTAGCGGCCTGATCAATATGCAAATCGCTCAAGTAGGTATAGATTCTAACTGGTTCGGTTTTACCTTTCACCGCAATAAGATCTAACTCAATTAACTTGTAATCCGGCATTTGTTTAGCGGTTTCCTCGCCCAGAACAATATTGACCCCATACGAACCTGATTGACCTTCAAGTCGAGCAGCTAAATTCACTGCATCACCCAACACTGTATAGTCAAAGCGCTTGTCAGAACCCATGTTGCCGACAATACAATCACCTGTATTGATGCCAATACCAATTTCCATAGCAAGCTTTCCCTCGCCAACCAACTCGTCATTAAGTTCTTTAAGCGCCTTACGCATTTTGACACCGGCTTGGATGGCAAGTTCAGCATGATTTTCTTGAGAGGCTGGCGCATTCCAAAAGGCCATAATGCAATCCCCCATGTATTTATCAATGGTACCCTCGCATTCTAAGATTTCATTAGATAGGATAGTTAATAAGCGATTAATAAGTTCAGTTAGGGCTTCTGGATCCTGTTTGTACTGTTCAGAGATCTTGGTAAAACCGCGAATATCTGAAAATAGCATGGTCATGTCTTTGCGCTCACCACCGAGTTTTAGAGACTCATTGGATTCTGCAAGACGGTTAACCATTTCAGGTGACATATACTGTGCAAATGCACCACGAACCCGACTTCTCTCCAATTCTGTAAAAAGAAAGTTAAAAAAGGTTACGGCTACATATACAGTTAAAATTATTACAAGTGGTGAAATGGGATCAACTAAAAACAATTTTGATTTAAAGAAATACCAGCTGCCACCAATAATTCCGCTTGATCCAATACCTAGAACTGTTAATCCTCCAATAGGGCCTAATGTTTGGATCATAAAAGTAATCAATATTGATAACACCAATCCGGCAATGAATTCAGCTCCAAATAACCAGTCGGGTCGTTGCAAAAATTCGTTTGCAAAAATTTGCTGGACAAATTGACCAATAATGGTGACCCCTGGAATATTTTTTTCAATTGGAGTAGATCGCAGATCAAATAAACCCGCAGCCGAAGTACCCACCAATACTACTTTCCCTGAAAAGAAATCAGGATTGATCGATCCAGATAGAACATCCCAGGCGGAAACAGTAACTAAGTCTACAGTAGGCGCAAAGTAAATCCACGATTGCCCATCAGGTGTAGTTGGCATTGTCAACGGCCCAAGTTTGATGTTATTTATCCCTGTTTGTGCACCAAAGGCTTCCTCACTGGAGGCATTGGAAGCTTTGATTTGAAAAGTTGAGGCACCGATAGCAACTCGAGCAAGTTCAAGACCTAAACTTGGAATCACCATACCCCCAACATGATCAAAGGTCGGTAAGCTGCGCACCACTGAATCATTATTGCCGATGCTCATGGTACCAAGACCCGCTGCACCTTCTTCCAACATTTGAATGTTGCTTCTTAAGCCGGTATAAGTAGGTAAAAATTGATTTGGATTATCCCCCTGAGTTACTAGGCCAAACTTGGCTTTAGCAAATTCAGTTGTTTCTTCTGCGTTATTAACTGCAACACCCAACACGACGGTTCCATGGTTGGCGATGGCTCTTGCAAAGACTTCATCATTATCAGGAAGCAGCTCCACTTGCTGCTTTAAAGCCAGGTTTTCAGGGAATTGATTGATTAGATTTCGTGGATTAGTTCTATCCGGTTCAGCAAATACAATATCAAATCCTAAAGCAGCTGCAGCGTAAGTTTGATCAGTTAATCTTGCTAGAGTTGTTCTTGACCAGGGCCACTGACCAACTAATTCTAATGAGCGATCATCAATGTCAACAATGACTACTGGATCATCCTCGTAAACTTTTCGAGGAAATAGTTGTTGAAAAGTATCAAAAGAATAGTTCTGCAAATTTGTAAAAATACTAAACGGATTAAATAATGGAAGAAGGCTTGCAAATATTGCAAATCCATACAAACCATACTTTACAAGCTGCTTAATACTAAATTGCATAAAGGTAATCAACCAGGAAGTTTAAAGTCTTTTATTATTTTTAGAGACTTATTAACAAGATCTTGATGTAATTTAGTCGGTAAATTTAACAAGTTAGTAGCACTCATGAAATCTACATATATATTGTTTAAATCTTTACCTGATGATAGCAAGCGAATTATGTGTTGATAATTCCAAAATACAAAACCTCTAATACGCAAATAATGATCAAAATTACTTTTATTAAACTCTGGGACATCCTTAATTTCTAAAGCTTCTTTAAGAAAGGCTTCAGTAGTGGGTTCTGAAAATTTTTCCCAAGTCTCATTTAAAAAAACAGGATGCTGCTTTAGCCACTGAGATACATTTTCTTGTTTGAACATATCAAAAGCAAGATAATAACCAACATAAACTCTTAGAATAGGAGACTCAATTCGAAGTAATTCATTGTTGCCATATTCAGCAAGAACAGAAACTCTTCTTTGAATAAGTTCTTTATGAATTTGGTCAAGATTCTTATAATAACGATAGAAAGAACCATAAGCTGTGTTAGCGCGCTTAGTAATGCTTTTAACTGAGATAACTTTATCGCCCTCTAAGATGAGCTCCCACATCGCATTCAATAGACTATTTTTAGTTCTTGTAGATTTTCTTTCTATCATCATCAGTTTGATTAAATATCTATAATATCATTATTAT
>NZGN01000121.1:0-10904 GCA_002691045.1 Marinovum sp. | reverse complement strand
CAATGCCTCCAGATGCCATGGGCGGAATGGATGCCGATATGATGGCTGCAATGCCACCAACAGCGATGGAAGGCATGGGGCCAGACATGATGGCCGCAATGCCGCCGGATGCGATGGGCGGTATGGATGCAGATATGATGGCGGCAATGCCTCCAGATGCCATGGGCGGAATGGATGCCGATATGATGGCGATGATGCCTCCGGATGCGATGGGCGGCATGGATGCGGATATGATGGCAGCGATGCCTCCTGAGGCAATGGAAGGTATGAATGCAGACATGATGGCCGCAATGCCACCTGATGCCATGGGTGGGATGGATGCAGATATGATGGCGGCAATGCCTCCAGATGCCATGGGTGGGATGGATGCAGACATGATGACAGCGATGCCCACTGAAGCCATGGGTGGGATGGATGCAGACATGATGACAGCGATGCCCACTGAAGCCATGGGTGGTATGGATGCAGACATGATGACAGCGATGCCCACTGAAGCCATGGGTGGGATGGATGCAGACATGATGGCAGCAATGCCACCGACAGCAATGGAAGGTATGAGCCCAGATATGATGACGGCAGTTCCTCCAGGAGTAATGGATGCTGCGAGTACTGGTACCCCAGACATGGATGATGGTGGAATGGGTGCTCTCGGTGATGCTTTCGCAGCTCAGGGTGTTGACCCTATGGCAGCGCCTGATCCCGCGGGAACTGCTCCACCACCACCACCGGGAATGGAAGGGATGGCACCGCCAACAGGAGCAGAAGGCGATCCTATGGCTGACCCTATGGCTGGATTAGATGCTGCGCTAGGTGGCGCAATGGATCAGGCCACAGATCAAGGCGCTGGTGCGGGTGCTCCAGATATGGGTGTTCCGCCAGATGCTGGTGTTGATAGTCCAATCATGGATGATCCCGGTGCAGGAGAACCCGAACCCGATATGCCACCCCCGGATGACCCCATAATTTGATATAGTAGTCACCAAATTAGAGTGTAGACTTTTCAAGAGTCAGGGGTAACTCTGGCTCTTTTTTCTAAAATAAAGATTTTTAAATTTGGCAGGTATTTTTGTTTAATTCTTGTAAATTTGACAACGCGTTTACGTTTAAATGCTGAGAAACCTTGATAAACGTAAAATATTAGAGTGGTTCGGAGTGTTGACCGCTATCATTTACTCATTACTTGTGGCATCTAATACCGGATTTGAGTTTATAGCATTTTCTTTACTATTAATTTCTGCAGTGGCAATAGGTTTATGGGCATACCTCCTTAAACATTGGGGGGTAGCTTTTCTACAGATTTTTTATGCGGTAGCGGGATTGATAGGAATGTTTAGATGGTACTAACTTTTAAGAATTGACCAATAGCCTCTGTACCTTTAGCAACCATAGACAATTGAGGTCTAAAATAATGTTGTACACTAATCCCAAAGATTGGAAAAATTCCAAGAGTAAAAGAGTGCTGTTATTTGGCATGTCTGGTCTTGGTAAGACATATATTTCCAACCTTTTAAGAGAAGATGGAGATTGGTTTCATTATTCAATAGATTATCGTATTGGCACACGGTACATGGGGGAATTTATATCTGATAGTTACAAATTAGCGGCGATGAAGACACCCTATTTAAGCGAACTTCTTATGAGTGACTCGATTTATATCGACTCCAATATTACTTTTGACAATCTGGCTCCACTATCAAACTATCTTGGTAAGCCGGGGAATATTGAACTGGGAGGAATTCCTATAGCTGAATATGAGAAGCGACAAGAACAACATCGAAAGGCAGAAATAGCCGCGTTATTAGATACTGGCTATTTTGCAAGCCGTTCAAAAGAAATTTACCAATACGACAACTTTATTTGCGATAGTGGCGGATCAATTTGTGAAGTAGTAAATCCCAACGACACTAATGATCCTGTCATGAGCCATTTGTCAGAGAATACTCTGTTAGTTTGGATAAAAGGGTCGGAAGCCCATACAGAAGCTCTGATAAACAGGTTTGATAAAAATCCCAAGCCTATGTGCTACGAGGAAAGCTTTCTTGCAAAAAAGTGGGAGGAATTTCTTAACTTAAAGAAGATCAATGAAAGCAAAGTAGACCCAAATGAATTTATAAGATGGACTTACGCTAAAGCTCTGTCACACCGTCAGCCACGCTACGAACAAATGGCGAAATGGGGAATTACTGTCCAGGCAGAGGATATTGAAAAAGTAAAAAATACAAATCAATTCAATTCATTAATTGAAAATGCATTAGCTAATAAGTAAAAGATAACCCTGTTTAAAGTGAAAGAAAAAAACTAGAAGGCAAATATTAATGCCCATAAAAATTCCGTCCGATTTACCGGCCTTTAACGTATTGAGAGATGAAGGCGTCATGGTTATGGACGATTTTAAAGCAAATAGGCAAGACATACGACCTCTCAAAATTGGTCTATTAAATCTGATGCCAAAAAAAATACAAACTGAAAATCAGTTTGCGCGAGTTATTGGAGCCACCCCTCTGCAGATAGAACTGTCACTTATAAAAATATCTTCTCACGAAACAAAAAATACAGCAGCTGAGCATATGCAAACATTTTATCGCTCTTTTAAAGATGTAAAGTCGAGTGGCGAAAAATTTGATGGCTTAATTATAACTGGAGCCCCAATAGAACATTTGGACTATGAATCAGTGTTTTACTGGAAAGAATTAATAGAAATATTCGAATGGACCCAAACAAATGTTCACTCCGTATTTGGTGTCTGCTGGGGTGGAATGGCAATGCTGTATCATTTCTATAAGATTAAAAAATATGACCTTACAGAAAAAGCATTTGGCTGTTTTAGACATGAGAATATAGAACCGTCTTCACCATATTTAAGAGGTTTCTCGGATGATTTCATTATCCCAGTTAGTCGTTGGACAGAACTGCATCAGAGAGAAGTAGATAAAATTAAAGACCTAAAAACTTTGCTAGCGAGTTCAGAAGTTGGACCATGCTTGATTGAGGATAAAAAACATAACGCTCTTTATATTCTAAATCATTTCGAATACGATAGAGATACCTTGAAACAGGAATATGATAGAGATGTAGAGGAAGGTAAAAAAATCGTTCTTCCCTATAATTATTATCCTGATGATGATCCCCAGAATAATCCTAGAAATAGATGGAGAAGCCATGCCCACTTACTTTACGGAAACTGGATAAACGAAATCTATCAAAGCACTCCATACGATTTAAATAAAATTGGCTCTTAAACAGGTTCTGATTTTAAGTCTTTTAAGCAGGTAAAAAAATTTTGAACATCTGGCCTCGCAAAGCCACCAAGCCTACCTCATTAGTAGCGTTTTCGTGTAAACAAAAAGAAAACAGTCACCACTATCAGAGATACAGCGAGCAAGACTGTTGAAATTGCATTAATTTCAGGTGTAATGACACGGCGAAGTTGACCAAGCATATAGGTTGGAAGGGTATCTTGACCTGCAGTTTTTACAAACTCTGTGATAATTACATCATCTAAAGAAATCACAAAAGCAAGCATCGCACCCGCCATAATTCCGGGCCACAAAAGGGGCAGAGTAATACGACGAAAGACAACTAGCGGAGGCGCATATAGGTCGCTTGCCGCTATTTCCATACTTAGGTCCATACCATCAAGTCGAGCCTTTATCGGTAAGTATGCAAAAGGAACACAAAATGCTGAATGGGCCACAATTAAGTACCCAAGGCCATAATAATTGGTGAATTTTTTAATAATAGCAAAAAAGATAAGCAACGCTACTGCGGTGACAATTTCAGGAACCATAAGCGGCTGATTAATCATTATAAAGATTAACTTTTGACCTTTGAAGGAGCGTGTTCGGGTTGTCCCCAATGCCGCCATTGTTGCCACTGATGTTGATATCAAAGATGCGCAAACAGCGATAATCACTGACCGAATGGCAGCTTCTTGAACCAACTCATTTTTACTAGCCTGCACATACCAAGTGAGTGAAAACCCTTCCCATAACATCAAGTTATTTCCAGCATTAAATGAATAAAAAACCAGAATAGAAATCGGAGCATAAAGTGTGAAAAAACAAACTAGTGCGATCGTTGCAAATCCAAATTGATGAGTGATCGAAAACTCATTTTTTTTTCGAAATTTTCTATCGAACATCATTTTGCTCCGAACGTTGTGATATACGCATGTAGAAAATCAGAGCAACCAGTACAATCAATAGCATAGTTACTGCAAGCGCGGCACCTAGGGGCCAATTTTTTCCTTGGCCAAATTGTAATTCAATCAAATTACCAATCATCAGATTCTTTCCACCACCTAGGATGCGTGGCGTCACATATGCCCCAAGTGAAGGCACAAAAACCAAAATAGAGCCCGCAATTACCCCTGGCTTTATGATCGGCAGTATAATTCTCCGCATGACTTTGACTCGCGAGGCGTAGAGATCAAAGCCAGCCTCAACATATCGGAAATCAAAGCGTTCCATTGCAGCATAAATTGGGAGAACCATTAGTGGCAGGTATACATACGTCATTCCAATGACAATTGCAGCATTTGAATAGAGCATTGGAATAGGTTCACTTATGACCCCCAGCGACATTAGAGAATTATTGATAACGCCTTTGTTCCTAATTAATTCAAGAATAGCAAAAGTACGGATCAACAGATTTGTCCAAAATGGAATGGTAATCAGAAAGAGCCAAACATTACGTGTTGATGGTGGCCGGGTTGCTATAAAATAGGCTGTTGGAAATCCTAATACTAAACATATCACTGTGGTCAGAAAGGATAGCTTAAAGGACCGCCAAAAAATAGAAATATGAGCATCAGATAAGGATATCGTGTCGTCAAATATATCTTTTGTGTATAGCACCTTAAACCATGCCTGGCCAGATAGCTCCCAAAGTACACCACCATAATTTCCAGGTGCCAAAAAAGAATAGAGGACAACAATCAACAAAGGTCCTGATGCCGCAAATAATAACAATAACAAAGCTGGCAATGACAGAAGCCAATTGGCGCGGGTCTTGCGTTTAACACGCTCTAGTTCCAGCTGATTAGACACAGGCGCCATGACAACTAATCCTTTAAAATTTGAATTGCCTGTTCATCAATAACAATCCCCAGCGCATCTCCAATTGATGGATTAAAATTTCGGCCAATTTCATTTTGAGAACGGACCACGAAACTATTTCCATTTTCCAGCCGCAGATGAAAATTGGTGTCGGTACCAAAGAACAGGATATTTGTTAATGTCCCGGTCATCGTTGCAGAGCGCGATGAGACCTGCAAACGCGCATGTTCAGGCCGAATAAAAACTGTGGCAGATTTATCCTTAACCTTATTTGCCGGCAAGGTTGCTTTTAGTTCTTTTCGACTTCCGCACAACCGAAGCGAGGCTTTCGCATCTTTGCCTTTAGTGACCGAAATAATATCGGCAGTGATAAAATTTGATTCACCAATGAAGTCAGCTACAAAGCGTTCTTGTGGATTGGAATAAATGTCATTAGGTGTACCAACTTGCAGGATATGACCATCACTCATCACCGCAATCCGATCAGACATTGTCAACGCTTCTTCTTGGTCATGCGTGACAAAAATAAAAGTAATACCAGTTTCTAATTGCAACCTCTTGAGTTCGATCTGCATACCGCGACGTAGTTTATAATCAAGTGCCGATAATGGCTCATCCAATAATAATACATCTGGTTTAGGAGCCAATGCGCGTGCTAATGCAACTCTTTGTTGCTGGCCCCCAGAAATCTGATCAGTCCGCCGATCTTTAAGTTCCTCCATATGCACGAGGAATAACATTTCATCAACTGTTTGGATAATCTCACGCTTAGATTTATTTAGCATTTCCAGCCCAAAGCTAATATTTTCTGCGACAGTCAAATGCGGGAAAAGTGCATAGCTTTGAAACACCGTATTGACCGAACGGTGATATGGTGGCAGGTGAGTAATATCCTTATTATCTAAAAGGATTTGTCCAAATGTTGGGCTATCAAATCCAGCGATTAGCCTTAACAAGGTCGTTTTACCACATCCAGATGGTCCTAGCAGAGTAAAAAATTCATTGCGGTGAATATCAATAGAGACATCATCCAGAGCTTTAACTAGATTTGGCTCAGCTCCAAAATATTTTCCTACTCCATTTACACGAATTGCCATTTCAGCATTAATGGTCTTTGTCATGATATAAACTTACCTACTGATTAGGTTTACATAAACTGTTGAAATACAGAGGGTCATCTTCTTTTTGTTTTTAATTTCAATCAATATTTTTCCCTAACTCAGCAGCAATTGCGTGAATGGCAAGTTGTGTATCAACTTTTAAATCATCATCAAGAAAATCAGGCCAAGTAGATAATTTAACAACTACCATATTATAAGCTGGTGCGATATAGATAAGCTGGCCGAAAACCCCTAAACACATAAATGACTCTTTGGTCTCATCTTCTATCCAAAACTGATTTCGATAGCAGCCGTTCGGCAATAGCTTACGTCTTTCCTCAGACCATAATCCATGCTCACCACGTCTTATATCCGTTATCCATTCTCGTGGAATAATCTGTTTATCACGGCATTTACCGTAATCAAGATAGAGCTGACCAAAGCGGCCAAAATCCCGCAAGCAGCCATTAAAACCACCACTTGCCAGCCCATATCCACGGGCATCGACGGTGAAATAACCATCTTCTTCTGCGCCCATTGGCTGCCATAATTCTTGACTGATGAGTTTATGCAATGGCAAGCCAGAGACGCGCATCATAATGTGTGCTAGTAAATCCGTTTCTATTGAACGATATAAAAATCTACTACCATGTTCAGCATCACAAGTTTTCAATGATAATATCTGATCCCAAACCGAAGCAGGCCACTTAATGTCTGGGCTTGCATCAGGCGCGATAGGTCTCCAGCCTGAAGCGACATCTGTCTTACCGACATCGGAGTCAAGGCGTGTATATTCTTCACTGTACTGAACACCAGTCGTCATATCCAAAACATGCTGAAGCGTTGCCCCTGCCCATGCTGTTTCCGCCAGTTCTGGAATATAGGTTTTTACTAAAGCAGATGAGTCAAGATCTCCCCGCCCAATCATTATCCCAGTCACCGTGGACGTAATTGATTTGGAAACCGATTGCATCAAATGCGGCGTTTCAGGTCGCATCCCGTTATAGTAACTTTCGTGGACAATACAGCCATCCCCCATCACCAAGAACCCGTCTGTGTAGGTATCATCAAGAAAAGACTCAATTGTCTGTGACACCCCATTTGATCGGGTAAACATAATTTGTGAGATTTCCTTTTCTTGCCGCGGTATCGGCACTATCTTTTCGTTGCCACGCCAAACTTGTGCTGTTGGCATTAGACTCCTAATACGCTGAAAACTCCACCTATTCCATGGTGGCCGATCCCAATCCATGCGCGGCATTAGAGCTAAGATATCGGCCTCTGACTGATCTAAAACTACAGGTAATTCCTCACTATTTTTATATGACGCTTCGATCACCTACTCTCCAATACAAGTGTTCTGCCTAATGGGTTAATTGAGTTTAATGTGAGAGGCAAAATTAATTCTGTCAATCGTTTGCTCAAAGATATCTTCAAAAGATACTGGTCAATACTATGCTGTCATGGCATTATGGCAGTCCACCTGAGGGAAATTTTATGGTAGATGAACTCTTTGAATGTGATGCAATCGGCCTTGCTAAGCAAATCAAGACAGGTATTGTTGAGGCTTCGGACATGCTAAGTGCCAGCATAGCAAGAGCTGAAAGGCTTGATACATCGATTCATGCTATCGTCAACTTCAATATTTCTCAAGCCAAGAAACTGCTGGCAAAAACGGCGCCAGATACACCTCTATACGGTGTTCCAACTCTCCTCAAAGACTTGGGAGCAGAGGCTATCGATTTTCGTTCTCACAACGGCTCACGGCTGTATAAGGATACATTGTATTCATATGACTCAGAAATTTTTAAGCGGATACGGAAAACCGGCCTTATTCCATATGCCAGAACAACATCACCTGAACTAGGTATTGGACCAACTAGCGAAGCTGGTGTTTATGGTAAGCCAACCTGCAATCCATGGAATCTCAACCACACTAGCGGTGGCTCATCTGGCGGATCTGGCTCCGCTGTTGCTGCTGGTATAGTTCCCATTGCCCATGGTTCTGATGGCGGCGGCTCCGTTCGTATCCCAGCGTCCTGCTGTGGCTTGGTTGGTATTAAACCAACACGCGCACGCCTCCCAGATGGACCCGGTTTTGGTGAAGGCTGGGCAGGCATGGCAATAGATGGTTTCCTGACACGTTCTGTGCGTGATACTGCTTTGATGCTAGATCTATGTTCAGGCGGGGATCTAGGTGCACCCTATTCTGCTCCTCCTCTCAAGACAGGCTTTATGAAAGCTATGGATGCCAAACTACCTAGCTTGCGTGTGGCTGTCTTAAATACCGATTTTATAGGAAATGCAGTTCACGAAGAATGTCGTCAAGCCGTAGCACTAACAGCCGATAGTTTAAGGCAACTCGGTCATCAGGTAAGTACATGGTCATCATCGCTTAGCGATGACGTCAAAGACATGATGCAGGCATGGACCAAAATTGTTGCCGCCGGAACGCTACTTTCGGTTAGGTATAAAAAAAATATTGAAAAGGTGACGTTGAAAGATGTTGATGGTGTAACCTACGGCGCTATACAACTAGGAAAGACTGTATCTGGCGCGGACTATTTAGAATCTATCAATACGGTTCACGCATTTGGCCGTAAAATGGCATATCTATTGGAAGAATTTGACATTCTATTAAGCCCAACATTGGCTGAACCGCCCGCAAAGACGGGCCGCTTCAAACCGGTAAACTCAGATTTTATGGACTACCGCAATGGTCCCGATGGCGTTTTTAAATACTCACCTTATACAGCTGTATTCAATGCGTCTGGTCAACCAGCTATGTCACTACCGCTTTACTGGACGCCCGATGATCTGCCCGTTGGGGTGCATTTTGCCGCTGCATATGGCAATGACGAGATGCTGGTCACCCTTGCTAGACAGCTAGAACAAGTGATGCCATGGCATGATAAACAGGTACAATTAATCCGCCAATATCACGCCAAATAAAGAAGGATAGAGGCGGATTAATCCCCCTCTATCCTTGATTTTTCATATTAAAAAGACATAAGTGTCACTAAATTATTTTTGTAATTCTGTCCAAATAGCAGAATACATTTCCACAACATTTGGTGGACATGTTTTGGTAAAAAAACCATTGGGGACGAATTCAGCTGCAATATCAACTTCTGGTGCACCCTTCATATCATCTGGCATAAACGGCTCAGAGCCTTTGATGCCGTTAGCATAACGCGCAAATGCTGAAGCCATTGCTGCATGCTCTGGTTCCATCAAGAAGTTCTGAAAAAGCTTTGCATTCTCAACGTTTTTTGCATCTTTCAGAACAACCACTGCATCCATCCACATTGGGTAGCCTTCTACTGGATAGCCAAAGCGGACATCAGGGTTTTTCTCTCTTGCGCGAAAAGCTGCACCGTTCCAATACAGTGATGCACCAAGATCACGTCCCGCAAATTTTTCAATAACACCATAATCCATAGACAGCCAATGCTTCTTTGCGCTAATCAAGGTATCACGAGCTTTTTTCAATTGGCTTTTATCATCTGTGCAAGGCTCACCACCAGTATACTTGAGAGCTGCATCAATGAGGTCTATCATTTCAGGTGCGACGTTTATTTTTCCTGAGAGCGACTCAGGTGGATCAAAGACCATCGCCCAGGTATTGATATCACCATCATATAGGGTTGTATCAACAATTACACCAACTGTACCCCATTGATAGGGAACTGAATAGCGATGGCCAGGGTCCCAATCAGGATTTTTAAAATTATCTCGCACATTTCCATAATTTGACATTTCAGATGGATTAGTTTCTAGCAATAAGCCTTCGCTTATCCAAATTGGCATATAGCTAGCTGATGGCACTGCCATATCAAAACCATGAGCGCCTGCTCGCACTTTTGCTAATGCTGTGTCATTGGAGTCATAATCAGTGATAGTAACCTTAACGTCATATGTTTTTTCAAATTTTTCAATAAGCTCTGGACTAGTGTAATTTCCCCAATTGAAAATATTTAGCTCACCTGCTGCAAACGCCTGTGAGAAAGAAAACATTCCAATAGTTACTGCTGCAGAATATAAATGCTTTTTAAACATAGTTGTCTCCCCTTAAATAAGCATAATAAATAATAGGCAGAATTTACCTTTTATGTATAGAAGCATTTTATAGGATAATGAGGTTGTCATTAAGATTAGTTAATATTGGTACAGATTTGATATTGATTAAGGCCCTCACGTGAACAACTGATAAGCAAAAATAATATGTTGTTTATTCGATCAACTTTTTTACGGTTTAGACTGCAAAAATGTTAGAAGTAAAGTTGGAGCAATACTCTATCAGGAAGATTTAAAATGGATGAAGGCATATTTTATTTCTTATACGTCATCGCAGAATCAATACGAAACTTCCTAGTTTATACACCGGTTATATTCATGTTATTTGCATTGATAGTCACTGGATTCGTAATCTATTTCTTTGCATTTTGAATAAATAATGAAATCATTTGAAATGAGAGCCAAATAAAAATTGGGCGGATAAGACACAAACCATTGTTAAATATATATGTTAATATTTAACTTATCACTTTGAGACTTAAAAGACGTGCCGGGCTTCGACCAAAAAAAACCAAGCACAAAATTTTACAGAGTGCTTGGCTTTTAAGGTATAATATAGTTTGTGATCTAGCGCTTTGAGAACTGAAAAGAGCGACGCGCCTTACGCTTACCAAACTTTTTACGCTCTACCACACGGCTATCGCGCGTCAGAAACCCGGCAGACTTAAGT
>NZGN01000011.1:0-8134 GCA_002691045.1 Marinovum sp. | reverse complement strand
CATGCTGAAAAGACATTGGAACGCCAACTCCCGTGGTATTTGTATCATACGAAAAAGGACGTAACGCAAAAGTCAATAGATAATCATCTTCAATTTTTACAATACGCGGATCTTGAATACTACCATATTTAAACCCTACCAATTCCGCTGTAATAGCAGGCTCATCTGAAGTATGTTCCCAATTTATTCCATCTGTACTTTCTAATTTCCCAAGAAAACATTGAAAAGGATGCAGGCTACCTGCTGCTCTTTCGAACATCGTAAACTTCCCATTCTCATAAATTACTGCAGGATTCATTGTTGCTGCCATTCTCCATGGTAATTCACCTGGGCGAACCACTGGATTATGATCACATTTTTTTATATTTAGTTTCATTTTTATTAACGTATTTGAATTAAGACCCGACATTTTATTAGTCTATTATAAATTTATTCTTCAATTTTATATTCGTAATTCATAGCAGAAGGTGCTTTAAATTTTGATTTAACTTCAACAAACCCTCTTTTTTCAATTGACTTTAAGATTGCAGCTATTGTGTCAATTACGTGTGCTGCCTGACTCGCACTTGAACGCAGATCACGACCTTCAATTATTGCTTGAGCCATATCTTGAACGCCTCTTGAAAACTCCATGTATTTTTCTGCTCCAACTCCATTGTGTATTACTTTTTTGTATGGTTTAGCATATTCTCCAAATTCAACCGGAGCATGGAAATTTTGGAAATCTCCTAATTTTAAACGGCCATCATCTCCATGAAACTCTATAGAACCACCTTGATATGACATTTTTGCATAGAAGTTTGCTGATAAACGACATGTTACACCGCTTTCCAGTTCCACTACCGCCAAATAATAGTCCGGTGTTGTAATTGAAAAAGGTTCTCCGTTCATAGTTACATGATCTTTCTTAAGTACATTACTATACCCTAACACACGTTTAACAGGTCCAAAAAAAGCAGTTAACAATGTCAATGGATATACCCCAACGTCCCAGATGACTCCCAAATCATAAAAAGGTCCTGGATTAGGGTGCCAATCTTCGATTAAACCATGGTTCACTTCTGCATAAGCCAATCGAACCTCTCCAAGTTTACCACTTTGAATTACACTCCAAGCCGCATCTTGTGCTTCACCCATAAAAGTAACTGGGGAACTGCTCAAGAGAAGTCCTTTTTCTTCTGCTAGTTTTACAAGACTCCAGCTTTCTTCGCTTGTCATTGAGATTGGTTTTTCGGTATGAACATTTTTACCTGCTTCAAGACACTTTCGAATAACTTCTGCATGTACCTGGAAAATTGTAAGGTTAACTACTATTTCCACTTCTGAGTCATCAAGTACTTCGTCAAGACTAGCATATACTTTACCACCATATTTATATACGCATTCTTCGGAACGACTTGCGTCGATATCATTAAAACCTAAAAGTTTTAATTCAGGATATTTTAACATGTTTTCAGCGTAACTAGTTGATATATTTCCACAACCAACAATAGCTGCACCAATTTGTTTTTTTTCTTCACTCATTTTTTCTCTTTATTAATATAAACTATCCGTTATTAATTATGTTAAGGGCGCTCCCCTATTAGCTTTATCTCATCTAAAATAACTTCACTATGCCGCTCACTAAAAATGATAGAGAACCGCGCGTTCTCCACAGATTCAGTTTTATGGGTATAGGTAAACTCATATTTGGTTAATTCGGTATCGATTTCTACTTGATCAGATGTATACAACACCTTTTTATTTTCTGGTGCTAAGCCTAATTGCACTCTCAATTTTGTTTTATTAACTGGAGTTTTTGCGTAGAATGAAATATTGTAAGTGCTCCCTTCACGTAACTGAATCATATAAAAACCTTCAGAATAAAAACGCCAATCTGGCTGAGTTTGTTGATAAATCACAGGCTTTTCTGGCCAAACAAACATGACCATGCATTTTAAGGATCCAGAACCATTAACCCCCTCACCTTCTATATGATTCAATGTTACTTGCCCATTAGAAAACCAATGTTCACGATCCATAGTAAACTCAGAATTGTTTATTTGGCTAGTTGGCAAATGCATAATTTTTGGTGCTTCTCCAGTCAAAGCTTCCACGATATCGGCTGTTTTTTCAAAGCCATATTCTGAGGTGTATAATGAAAATGTCCAAGCATTGTTAAATACGCCGGTGTAATACATCCAATCTATATCTCTTTTTTTACACTCATCTTTCATAAACTTGATAAACTTTAACAACTCTTGTCTATCATTAGTTAACTTAGAACCCCATTCGCTCATCACTACTTTTTTCATGTGTATTTTTCCCCATTCATACCCCCATTCTAAGGCTTCTAAAATTTCTTCTTTCCATTTTGGGTTCGCCTCTTTAATAGGCTTTGTCACAAAACTGTGTGTCCAATGCTGCGGTCTATAATTATGAAATATTCCCCAAATATTTTCATCTTCTACAAAACCAGTTCCATCAGGTAACTTGTATGTTAAATACTCTGGAGTAACATATTTCAACAACATATCAGCATGGTTGTTATGTGTACCTCCAATAGCTATTACACGCTTTGGACTGGTAGCTCTGATAGCAACAATAGCTTCACCCAACCACTGCATAACTTCTACATCATATTTATGTTCGTTTGGGTGCCCTGCCATTTTTGGTTCATTCATAATTTCAAATACCAATTCTTTGGGATACATCTGATACAATTCCGCAAAACTATTCCAATATGCTACAAAAGATTCCTTTCCTTTAGTTCTCCCTGTAAAACCAGTAATTACAACTGTCAATCCTCTTTTAATAGCGCCATCTATAGCTTCTCTATACGACATCGGGTCTACACCTTGCTTTACAAAAAAGCGTACAGATTCGAATCCTGCTGCTTTAAACACATCGTAATATGCTGGGTCGTATCCAATTTTATTTACTTCAGTTGTAGAAAAATCAAGATTAATTCCTTCGCCTATCAACGGCCAATGTTCTTGAGCTGTAGCCTCTAATTTAGAAAACAAACAAAGACTTAATAGAACGCCTATTCGATATAAATTTGTTATACAATTCATAAAATAGTTGGTTTATTTTTTAAATATTTAGCGTACTCTGGTCTTGTACCTCTAAACTTTATATCGTCTAAAATAATCTCACTGTGGCGATCTGAAAAAATGAATGACAATCGCACATCTTCTTCACTACCGGCGGTATGCGTGTATGTAAATTGGTATTTGGTTAACTCTGTATTGATTTCAATTATATCAGAATCCCATAAAATGACTTCATTATCAGGAGCTAATCCTAATTGCACACCTATTTTCGTTCTATAACCCGTAGTTTTTGCATAGAACGAGATATCATAGGTATTTCCTTTACGTAATTGTAACATGCCTTCTTTAACCGGAAATTTCCAATTGGAAGGGGTTTGTTGGTAAATGTAAGGGGAATTCGGCTTAGTAAAAGCCACGTTACATCGCATAGCGCGAGAACCTTTTACTCCTTGTCCATCAACAGAAGTTATGTTTACTTGTTCACTAGAATACCAGTGATCTACATCCATTTCAAAACTTGAATTATTTATTTGTGAAGTTGGAGGAACAACCGTTGGGCTAATACCCGTTAAAATTTCTACCAAATCAGCCGTTTCGTCCCATCCTTTTTCAGAAGAAAACAAGGCAAAATCCCATGAATTGTTAAAAACCCCACAATATTGCATCCATTCAATATCTCTATTCTTAGTTTCTTTAACAATAAAGTTAAAATACTTTTTCAAGTCTTTATGGTCATTATACATACGTGTGCCCCACTCTGTAAGAATTACTTTTTTATTTTGTTTTTTTGTCCAGCTAACAACTTGATCTAAGTTCTTAACAACTTCCTTTCTCCAATCTGGATTCACTTGGTTTAGGGTTACTGGTCTACCACTGTGTGACCATCCCGAAGGAACATAAAGGTGAAACACTCCCCAAATATTTTTGTCTTCATCAAAACCAGAACCATCTGGTAGTTTATAATCCAAATACTTAGAACTCACATATTTTATATAACGTACATTGTTATGCCCCAATCCTCCAATAGCTAGAATTCGGGTTGGACTGGTGGCTCTAATAGCTACAACTGCTTCTCCAATCCAATCCATAACAACTTTTGCTTCTTCATCAGTCCATGGGTGTTTGTATCCTGCAACACTAAGTTTTTCTGCATTGGGGTGTCCTGCCATTTCAGGCTCATTCATGAGTTCGAAAATCAATTCCTTTGGATACATTTTATAAAACTCTGCGTAGTCTTTCCAGAACTTTATAAATTTTTCTTTGCCATTTGTCTTTGCCGAAAATGCAACTAACACAACCGTTTGCCCTCTTTCTAATGCATTGTCTACAGCTTGTTTATAGACTATTGGGTCCTGACCATGCTTTACAAAATAGCGAACACTTTTAAAACCAGCTTCATCGAATGCCTCAACAAATCCAGAATCATATCCTGTTTTATTTACTTCTGTTGTTGAAAAATCGAGATTTACCCCTGGGGTAATTAGCGGCCAATCTTCTTGGCCCTGCATACTAAAACTTGCTATTAAAAACCAGCTTGCTATCAAAAATATTATCCTTTTATTCATTTTATTAGTTTTTTAAATTTTAATTGGTTAGTTGTTGTCAATCTTTAAAAAGTGAATACAAACGGGTTGTGTCACTTCTACATTTTCATTGATAGAACTTAAAATACCTGAATCTTGATCAATTTTAAACGTGACTATATTGTTACTATCTTTATTAGCAACGAGTAAAAAATTACCGGTTGGATCTATGCTAAAATTTCTAGGGTGTTTACCAAATGTTGATTGGTGTCCTAAGACCTCTAATACTCCATTCTCTTGATTTATTGCACATAAAACAAGGCTATCCTGGCCTCTATTCGAGGCATATAAAAATTTTCCACTGGGATGCACATGAATATCTGCCGCAATACTATCTCCTTTAAAATCACTTGGCAATGAAGAAATAATATTTACCTGTTCTAGAACTCCAGAATCATTATGGTATTTAAATGATTGAATAGTATTTCCTAATTCATTTAACAAAAACATGAATTGTCCATTTGGATGAAACTCCATATGACGTGGCCCTTGACCCAATTCTGTATTAATCACCCCATTTTTATGAGACATCAATTTTCCCTGGGCAGTCAGGCTATAACTCAACACCATATCCTTTCCTAAATCTGCCACCAAGGCATACTTATTATCAGGTGTGAATATAACCGAATGCGCATGGGGTCCTTCTTGCCTTTCTGTATTTCCTTTTGAACCACCGTAATGTTGCGCCACATCGTTTAAATCACCAATCTTTCCATTTTCTTTAATTGGGTAGACCACAATATTCCCCCCCATATAATTAGAAACTGCCAATTGTTTTTCTAATGTATCCAATGCAACATGACATGGATATGCACCCTGAGTAGATTGCGAATTAATAAAAGTTAATGCTCCTGTTTCTTTATTTATATGATACGTGTTTACACTCCCTCCATATGTTCCATTTACATCGGCCACTTCGCTCACTGCAAATAAATTATTAGCACTAGAAGTTATAAACGTAGGATTGGTTAATGAAATGGCTTTGGCACACCTTGTTAACGACCCCGTATTTGAATCCAAACGAAACGGATAAATGCCTTTGCTTTTACTATCAATTGTATATGTTCCTACGTAAACTAACATATCTTTTGTTATTAATTTACTCCTCTACGTTTTTCTAATTCAGTTCGGAGCGCGTACATTTTATCTTCTGATAACGTATACTTAAAGATGCAATAGAAAGCAAATACAGCACCTATTACAGGAACAATTGCTAACAGATTAATAATTGCTTGCATGGAACCTTCAGGTTGATTTACGCCTAGGCTATTGTCAACACCAAGACCATCAATAATATAGCCATTAATTAATAAGGCAATTGCAAGTGCTAATTTCAAAAACCAAGAGAATATGGCTCCAAACATTCCTTCACGACGCGTTCCGGTTTTCATTTCATCATAGTCAACCACATCTGCGATCATAGATGGTACTAGAACAAAAAGTCCGGCAATTCCCACTGCAACTAGGAAACGAGGAATCAACACCAAATAGGGTAAATCCGGTACGTAACAGAAAAAGTTGGCAAGAGAACCTAAAACGAAGAATATAGGAGCGACTAAGCAAATAATACGTTTTCCATATCGTTTTGACAATACCGAAATTGGCCACAACATTAATACTGTAGCAATATGGTGTGATGCTTCAATCATGCCATTCCATTTACCAAATAGCGCTCCATCATCACCAAGAACATAATATCTTAAAGGATAGATGTAGGCAGTTGCTACGATGTTATAGGCAAATAGTGCTGTAAAAAAAGCAATAACTAGAAAGACAAAGGGTTTACACGCAAAGGTAAATTTGATACTTTTTAAAACATTAATCTTTTCTTGATTCTTAACATACGATTTAGTCTTCTCTTTCAAGGTTAAGGCAGGAATTAATCCTAAAATCATCATTAACAAACCAAATCCTAAACCAACCATTCGGATTCCTTGCTCTGGACCTGACCAAAAATTCGATAGAATTAATGTCATAAACCATGAAAACATAAATATTCCATTAAATGAATTCGCAAAGACACGCACATTCATTAAATTAGTTCTCTCGTGAGGGTCAGCAGACATCTCGTACCCTAACGCAAGAAGCGGCACCGAAAACAGCGTAAACGACGTGTAAAACAAAAGGGACAGTACTAAAAATGTAATAAAAAAAGTAGTGTCACTAAGCCCTGAGGGTATAAACCAAATTGCGATAAAAAATATGCCCGCCAATATTGCTCCTGTTCCTATAAATGGACGCCTACGACCAAATATGCTTCTAAAATTATCGGATATTGATCCCATTAAAGGATCAGTAACCGCATCCCATATTCGGGTAATAGCCAAAACAACCCCAATAAGCAATGGACTATAACCCAATTCCATATTAAAAATGGTCAACGCAAAGGCAACAAGCGTCCATTGAAAGGTCATTTCGGCAAACCATCCGCTTCCGTATAGTATCTTTTTCCCCAACGAAACTTTATCTTCTGGAGCAATAACATGCTTAGTATTTCCTTTGTCGTTCATATGCTGTTTAGTTATTGAAATGATTTTTGTATTATTCCCAGTCAATGACTACACCAAAATAATTTTCGTCTCTATTTTTAAGACCTTCATAAGCCTCTGGAGCTTCTTCTGGAGATACCACATGACTTAATAATGGCTCAATAACTAATTTACCTTCAGCGAAAAAGCGCAACAATTTTTCATTGTTTTGTTCAATAGAAATTTGACTGTCTTTAGTTTGTGATCTATAGCGTGGAAATTTCCACTCATGCGCTCCTTTAAATTGTATGTTAGTGTTTGCAATGTGAATAGCACGAAGTAAGGGCACTATATCTGCAGAGTACTCTCCACGAGGTGTCCCTAATAAAATGCATTCACCTCCTGGAGCAATTACATCAATCGCACTATCAATTACTGCTGGAACTCCTGTAGCGTCTACAAAGGCATGTACGCCTCGCCCATTTGTTAATTCTTTTAATTGACCAGAAACATTAGATTTACCATCTAAAACTGTTTCGATTCCACACTGTTTGGCACTTTCCATTTTTGAAGGACTTACATCGATACCTATAACATTACACCCTGCCAACTTGAACATTTGAGCCGCCAGATTACCAACCAAACCTAATCCACAAACTGCTACGGTATCGCCAATTTTTGTATCTGAAGTCATGACTGAAGTAATTGCAACCCCCCCCATTCTTGTGAAGACGGCTACTTTAGCATCTAGTCCTTCCGGAATCTTTAGCGCATAATTTTTTGCTAATGCTATTTTTTGATGTGGACCATGTGTAAAGATAAAATCACCTACTTGTATATCTTCTACAGCATCTCCTATTTCTAACACGGTTCCTACACTTCCGTACCCTGGAGTATAAGGTAAAGGAGCCCAAGACTCTAAGCCTGTCCAAATAGATAACTCTGTTCCTGTACTTACAACGCTTGCACTTGTTTCAATTAAAATATCTTCTGGTGAAGATATTTTAATTTCTTCGGCTGCCTCGCACACAACCGATTTTGTATTTTT
>NZGN01000062.1:0-15367 GCA_002691045.1 Marinovum sp. | reverse complement strand
TACCCTATAAATTATAATGCTTTTGCGGCGAAATAATATTTCGCTTTAATTTAAATTGATGGAGAAACTGATGGCTTTAGATGCAAACGATTCTTTACTTCGCTATGATGCACCTGAAAAAGAACTTTATGAGATAGGGGAAATTCCTCCTATTGGCTATGTTCCTCCAAAGATGTTGGCTTGGACGATACGCCGTGAGCGACATGGAGAGCCCGACCAATCTTTCAAAGTTGAGATTGTCAATACACCTAAGCTTGATAGTCATGACGTTTTAGTCTTGGTGATGGCTGCTGGTGTAAATTATAATGGTGTCTGGGCAGGGTTGGGTGTTCCAATCAGCCCATTTGATGTGCACAAAGCTGACTATCACATTGCTGGTTCGGATGCATCAGGAATTGTATGGGCCATAGGCGATAAAGTCACTCGTTGGAAAATTGGTGATGAAGTTGTGATACACTGTAATCAAGATAATGGCGATGACGAGGAATGTAATGGCGGTGATCCAATGTATTCTAATAGCCAGAGAATTTGGGGCTATGAAACCCCTGATGGCTCATTTGCCCAATTTACAGCTGTACAAAGCCAGCAATTGATGCCTAGGCCTAAGCATTTAAGTTGGGAGGAAAGTGCTTGCTACACCTTGACCTTGGCGACGGCTTATAGAATGTTGTTTGGCCACCAACCGCATGATTTAAAACCTGGACAAAATGTTTTAGTTTGGGGAGCTTCAGGCGGCTTAGGTTCATATGCTATTCAATTGATCAAAACCGCTGGGGCAAATGCAATCGCTGTCATATCTGACGAGGATAAGAGAGAGTTTGTGACTAAGTTGGGTGCAAAAGGGGTTATAAACCGAAAGGATTTCAACTGTTGGGGGCAGTTACCGACAGTAAATAGTCCTGAATTTAAGGACTGGTTTGCTGAGGCTAGAAAGTTTGGTAAGGCGATTTGGGATATAACCGGTAAGGGTGTAAATGTAGACATGGTGTTTGAACACCCTGGTGAAACAACTTTCCCTGTGTCAACCTTTGTATGCAAGACTGGTGGGATGGTAGTAATATGTGCAGGCACCACTGGATACAATCTAACTATGGATGCACGTTATGTTTGGATGAACCAAAAAAGAATACAGGGAAGTCACTTTGCCCATCTTAAGCAAGCTTCTGCCGCCAATCAACTAATGATAGAACAAAGGCTTGATCCATGTATGTCAGAAGTTTTTACTTGGAATGACATACCAGAAGCACATATGAAAATGCGCAGAAACGAACATAAACCAGGAAACATGGCTGTATTGGTTCAATCGCCCCGTAAAGGCTTGAGCACATTATCTGAGGCACTGTTAAATTAATTTTATGATCTTATTTATGTCGTTGTCGTCAATAAATGAGATATGAAGTTGCAATTACTTATCAGCATTAGATGCGTTTAGACAAAAAAATTTAAATTTATAATTAAGGCCACTGAAAATAGTTAAATTTAGTGGTCTTAATAAATTGAAGTGTATAGACCTTGGTTTATGACCAATGACTTAGAAAATTTCTCAAAAGATCAAACATATGCCTATGATGCTGTGACTGAAACGTTAAAATTTGCAGGCGTAGATCTTACTCAAGAATTTCTATCCCCAAAAGCTACCAAAAATTCTTTCGTTCTGGGCGTAATTGGCAGAGCAGGAACAGGAAAGACCTTATTGATTTCAAAACTTTTTCACGCTTTGGAATTATTGGGCGTAAACATTATAACTGGTGATTATGAAAGTAGAAAAGTAAGGGAAGAACGTTCTCTTTCCATTTTGGCACCTACAAATAAGGCAGCAAGCGTTCTTAGAAATAAAGGTGTTCCAGCCACAACGCTTCATCGTATTTTATATACCCCAATATACGATCCTGAGTATGAAAAAATAGCTGAGTGGTTGCTTGGTAATACTGAGCGTCCAGACAATGATAGTTTTGAAAAATCAATCCTGGATCGAATTATTGAATTTTATAAAGTGAACAAATCTATTCCAGGTGCTTTGGCCTCTGCAGGCTTGAAAGGTTCTGATTTTATAAAAGGTTGGAAACGAAGGGATGAGCCTCTTGATATTGGTTTTGTGGATGAGGCTTCAATGCTCGATAATCAGCAATTTGAAGATTTGAAAGAAATTTTTTCTTACTTAATTTTATTTGGTGATCCTGCTCAATTAGCTCCCATAAATCAATCTGAGAAGATGATTTTTGATGCAATCCCAGAAGATAATAGATATTTTCTTAGCCAGATTCATCGTCAAAAAAACGATAATCCTATTTTAGAATTGGCAAATAAATTACAAGATCCAGATGTGGATTTTCACTTATTTGATCAATTAGTTAAAGAAGCCTCAATTATAGATGATAGAATTATTTACAGCCAAAGAGTAAATATTGATCTAATGGCGTTAAGCCCGGTCTTAGTATGGCGTAATTCCACCCGTATTCGTCTTATTAATGCGTTTAGAGAAGCACACATGATAAATGAAACTGAATTATTAGTAGGGGAGCCACTAATCTGTGACGGAATCGAATTACCACTTAAACACAGGAAAAAAAGAATAGACTTGGAAGCGAGGGGACTCGTTAAAGGTGCACATGTCATTTATTTAGGACCTGGGAGGAAGCCGGGATTTTCCAGGCTTCACATCATTGGTTCGGAGGACCCGCAAGTTTCGGCTGCGTCAATTGTGAAAATCGAAAAGCCTGATATTGAGGAGCCATTCATACCATTTGCTGCTAGAATGGGAGCTATATTCTTACACGGGGCAGCTGTTACGATTCATAAATCGCAAGGATCTCAATGGGAGCAAGTACAGGTTATTGCGAATGATTTAGCTGTTGCAGCAAATACTGGGAGAATTGAATCGGGTCAGCCTCTTTGGAAGCGTTTAACCTACGTTGCAATCACAAGGGCACAACATCGACTTCATTGGGTGACAAGAAACCGTCTATCAAAGCCACAAATTGCACTAGACACTATTAAATTAATATAACATAAATTTTTTTTATTTTATTTCGCTTGCGCAAGAAATTTCCTGAAAAAGGAATAAGCGAACTTTGGAGGAAAATATAATGCTTGGCCAGATGATGCATCGAGATCTTTCAATCATTGATATTTTAAAATTTGCATCTGAAAATCATTCTTTAAGTGAAGTTGTGTCACTACGAACGGAAGGTGATATGCATCGCTATAACTATACAGACTGTTTATCCCGAGTCTGTAAATTAGCTAATGCCTTGGTAGGTTTAGGGATCAAAAAAGGCGATCGTGTCGCCACCTTGGCATGGAACGGCTATCGGCATTTGGAATTGTATTATGGGATAAGCGGCATTGGTGCTGTCTGTCACACCATTAATCCACGTTTAAGTCCTGAGCAAATGTTGTACATCATCGAGCATGCTGGAGATCGTTTATTATTTGTCGATACAACTTTTGTACCGATCATGGACAAGCTTATTCCTAAGTTACCCAAAAATTTGGTGATTATTGTTATGGCTAGCAGTGATGATAGTTCCAAATTAAGTGATAACTTTTTGCACTATGAACAATTAATTTTGGAGAGTTCTCACGACATTATTTGGCCAGAATTGCCTGAGAATACAGCGGCGGGTCTGTGTTATACTTCTGGAACTACTGGAAATCCAAAGGGCGCGCTTTATTCTCACCGTTCAACTGTGCTACATGCGCTTACTACTTCATTAAATTTGGGTCCTTCTCTTGGCGATGGAATGAAAGTTTTGCCTGTTGTTCCTTTATTCCATGTCAACGCTTGGGGCCTTCCTTATGCGGCTCCTTTAACGGGCACATCTTTGATTTTCCCAGGACCAAATTTGGACGGCCCATCTTTATTTGATCTGATGGATCAAGAAAATGTTAATTCTGCATGGGGCGTCCCAACAGTATGGCTGGGACTTCTTGACGAAATTCGCAAACAGGAAAGAGTTCCTTCTCAATTCCAAAATGTGGTTATAGGCGGGTCTGCAGCGCCTAAATCAATGATTGAAGAATTTGAGAGTCTAGGAATTACAGTCTGTCATGCCTGGGGTATGACTGAAATGAGCCCAGTTGGCACCCAAGGTTTTTTACCTGGCTCCATGAAAAAGGCTCTCTCCCAAGATGAGCAAATTTCAAAAAAATGCTATCAAGGTCGTAGAGTTTTCGGAGTTGATTTAAAAATTGTAGACGAAAATGATAATTCGTTGCCGCATGATGGAATAGCTTCAGGAGAACTCTACGTTCGAGGGAATGCAATAATATCAGGTTATTATAAAAATAATGAAGCTACTGAGGAAGCTTTTGATAAAGAGGGATGGTTTGGAACAGGTGACATTGCCTCAATAACCACTAATGGATTTCTTAATATTCAGGATAGAGCTAAAGATCTCATTAAGTCAGGTGGTGAGTGGATTAGTTCAATTGATATTGAAAACATTGTTATGGGTCATCCTAAAGTTGCGAATTGTGCGGTTATTGCCGTGCCTCATCCGAAATGGGAGGAGAGGCCGCTTCTTGTAATAGTTTCAAATGGAGATACCCGTGTTACAAAAAAAGAGATTGATGAGCTACTACTCACTCATATTGCGAAATGGCAGCTACCAGATGCTATAGAGTTTTTAGATGCTTTACCACTAACAGCCACTGGTAAAGTTTCTAAACTTACGCTCAGAAAAAAGTTTTCAGATTATAAATTAAATTAATCAAGGTGAAAAAATGGATTTAGGTATTACAAAAAAAGTAGCGCCACTCATCGATGCTGTTCGAGATATGGTGTCTAATGAAATAGAGCCGTTGGACGCTGAGTTTCATGCTGAGGTTGGCAAACATCCAAGTGGAGATAGGTTTCAGCACACTGATCGACAGCTTGAAATTCTTGATCAACTAAAAGCCACAGCTCGTGAGCGTGGCTTATGGAATTTTTGGCTTACTGACAGTGAAAAGGGCTATGGTTTGACAACTGTAGAGTATGCTTATTTAGCCGAAGAAATGGGGAAAGTTAGCATAGCTGCGGAAATTTTTAACTGCAACGCTCCGGATACTGGAAACATGGAAGTTCTTGAACGCTATGGCACTGACGAACATAAAAATCGATGGCTTTATGATTTATTAGATGGAAAAATTCGGTCAGCCTATGTGATGACAGAGCCAAATACTGCATCGTCTGATGCTGCTCAGTTGGCTTTCAGTGCTGTTAAGGAGGGTGATGATTGGCTTCTGAATGGCGAAAAATGGTGGATTTCTGGAGCTGGGGATCCCCGTTGTGGATTGTATATTTTGTTAGCTTGCACAGACCCGGCTGCGACTAAGCACAGTCGTCATACTATGTTTGTTATCGATCCAAAAACACCGGGTATTGAGGTTTTAAGGCCTATGCAAGTTTTTGGAAATGATGATGCTCCACATGGGCATATGCACTTGAGGTTTAAGAACGTTCGTATTCCAGCTTCCAGTATTGTGCTTGGAGAAGGTAGGGGATTTGAAGTTGCACAAGGAAGACTTGGCCCTGGTCGTATACATCACTGCATGCGTGCAATCGGACAGGCCGAAAAGGCCTTAGAAATGATGTGTCGCCGTGGTCTGTCACGTGAGGCTTTCGGAAAAAGGCTTACTGATTTAGGGGGAAATTATGATATTATTGCAGATGCTAGAATGGAGATTGAAATGTCTCGATTGCTGTGCCTCAAAGCAGCGTTCATGATGGATACTGCGGGTGTAAGGGCTGCACAGCCTTGGATTTCAAAAATTAAAGTTGTTGCTCCATTGATGGCTGGCAAAGTAGTAGATGAAGCCATGCAATTGCATGGTGCTGCTGGAATAAGTCAAGATTTTGATTTGGCAAATATGTGGACACACATTAGAACTCTAAGATTTGCAGATGGCCCAGATGCTGTGCACCGAAGACAGGTTGCACGTGCTGAATTAAAAAAATATACAAATTCGGTAAAATGAGCAAAACTACATTATTTACAGGCTCCAGTAAACGCTCCATATTCTAAAATTGATCTGTATCCAAACAAATGGTTACTGGTCCGTCATTAGTCAGATCCACAAGCATTTCACTGCCAAATTTTCCGGTTTCAGTGGATATTCCAGCTTGATCAAGATATGAAACAAAATGATTATAAAGTAATTTCGCATTTTCCGGCGATGCAGCTTCTGAAAATCCTGGACGATTTCCCCGCTTTAAATCAGCAGCTAGGGTGAATTGGCTTATAACCAAAGCTGACCCTCCAACATCTAATAAAGAGCGGTTCATTTTTTGCTGATCATCTTGGTAAATTCTCATTTTGGTAATTTTACTTGCAAGTTTTTCTGAGTCACTCAGGCTATCGTTTTTCATTGCGCAGACAAGTATTAAAGCTCCAACTCCACATTTACCTACTTTTTTATTTGATACGGAAACATGGGCTTTTTTAACTCTTTGGATAACGGCTCTCATTAAGGTTTTCCTTTCCAGGTTTTGGAATTGAAAGTTTTAAGGACAATACGATCGCTTAAATGAATATTTTATCTTTAATTAGAAGTTTTTCTTGAGACAGCAGAAAATTTTTTTTGCTCAGTTGATTGTCTCATGTTTTCTCTGGTCACACTAATATTTACGCTTTTTAAAGATCGTCTCATAGACTTTTTATTAATTTCAATTATTTCACCTTTTTTAATATTTCCCAATTTAAATGGGCCATATTCGACTCTTATCAGACGATTTACTTGCATCCCAATTTCGCTCAAAGCGCGCCTTATTTCTCGATTTTTCCCTTCTTTTATTTCAATAGTCATCCAAGCATTCGCACCCTGCTGGCGGTCAATTGAAACTTTCATTGGTTTAAAAAAATCTTTTTCTACAGAAATACCAGATCTCAACAAATCTAAGTCAGTTTCCTTAGGTTGGCCTTTGACACGTACTCTGTATATCCGACCTAACTGGGAACTTGGCAGTTCTAATTTTCTTTTTAATTCACCACTGTTTGTTAAAAGTAATAATCCTTCAGAATTTATATCTAACCGGCCAATTGGCATCACACGGGGTAAACTTGAAGGAAAATAATCATAGATTGTCTTTCTGTTTTTATCATCTCTTGCAGTTGTTATCGCACCTACCGGTTTATGAAAGCACCACAGTCTGTCGTCCTCTGGCTTTGCAATAGGATTATCGTCGATCAGAATAATATCACTTTCGCTAACATTGAAAGCTGGGGAGGTAAGTATTTCTCCATTTACTTTCACGCGTCCCTCCAAGACTATTTTTTCGGCATCTCGACGACTTGCAACGCCTGAACGCGAAAGGACTTTAGCAATACGGTTGCCTTTAGGTGATTGATTATTCATATCTGTCACTTATGATAAAACATTAGATCGTTAAACCCCTTCTTGAAGTATGAAAAAAAATTATGTTTACAACGTACATGAATGAAGCTCTTGCTGAAGCTACTAAAGCTTTAGAAAAAGGGGAAGTACCCGTTGGTGCTGTCGTTGTTGGAAGTTCAGGAAATATTATCGCCCGCGCTGGTAATGAAACACGTAGTCGACTAGATCCATCTGCCCACGCCGAAGTTTTGGCTATCCGAAAAGCCTGTGAAATCTTAGAAACGGAGAGGCTTGTTGGCTGTGATCTTTATGTGACTCTCGAACCTTGTGCAATGTGTGCAGCTTTAATTTCTCACGCTAGAATACGGCGGGTTTATTTTGGTGCCTCAGATCCTAAATCTGGTGGAATACAGCAAGGTGCTAGAATCTTTGAACATAAACAGACGCATCATGCACCTGATATTTATTCGGGAATAGGTGAAGAAAAAGCCGTTAAACTTTTAACAAACTTTTTTGCCAATAAACGTAATCAAAAGTAATTTTTTAAAAGCTTAGGTTCTTAAAGTTTTCTTGGGCCTTTAAAGCATTGTTACATCGACCACAAATTGGCTTTGTTGTGTTAACTTCAGGAAGTATTTTCCAACATCGTTGGCACTTTTCTCCAGAGGCTACTTTAAAATCGACAGTAATTCCTTTAACTTCGTCGGAGGAAAATGCCGATTTTGGAGCTTTGTCGAGAGAAAGTGTAATCGATGAAGTTATGCAGATATCTGCAAATGGGATGCTGTTTAGTATATCAAAGGTTGCTTGATCTTCTAAATAAACCACTGGAGAGGCTTCGAGGCTTGAGCCTATAATTTTATCAGTGCGTTTGAGCTCGAGTGCTGCAGTCACAGCTCTCCTTGCTTGTCGAACTGTAGCCCATTTTATTGCTAAACTTTCATCTCTCCAAGTTCTTGGTGTTTCAGGTATATCGATTAAGTGGACTGAGCTTTCATCACCTGGATATCTTTCCAGCCATACCTCTTCCATTGTAAATACAAGCACAGGAGCAAGCCAAGACGTTAATCTATGAAATATCAGGTCAAGTACAGTTCGTGCCGATCGCCTCTCTGGTGTTTTTCCATCACAATAAAGAACGTCTTTTCTTATATCAAAATAAAAAGAGGACAGTTCAACGGTTGCAAACGTGAATACAGATTGAAAGACTCCTTGAAAGTCATATTCACTGTACCCTTTGCGAACTTTTTCATCGAGTTCAGATAAACGATGTAAAACCCATCGCTCTAATTCTGGCATATCTTCAGGACTCATCCGTTCATCCTCTGAAAGCTCAGAGAGTGAACCCAAAATAAATCGCATTGTATTTCGTAATCTTCGGTAGCTGTCTGAAACACCTTTTAAAATTTCTGGACCTATACGAAGATCTGCTGTGTAGTCAGCTTGTGCAACCCAAAGGCGTAAAATATCTGCTCCATATTGTTTTACAACTTGCTCTGGAGCGATAGTGTTTCCTAAAGATTTGGACATTTTCATGCCTTTTTCATCCAAAGTGAAACCATGAGTCAAAACACCTCGGTAAGGAGCTCTTCCATTTGTTCCGCAAGATTGAAGCATGGATGAATGAAACCAGCCTCGATGTTGATCTGTGCCTTCCAAATACAAGTCAGCAAGTCCATCATCAGAACCATCCTTACGTTCTTTCAAAACGAATGCATGAGTGGAGCCACTATCAAACCAAACGTCAAGAATGTCATACACTTGTTCATAGTCAGCAGGATCTACAATTCCCTCTAAAAAACGCTCCTTGGCATTTTCAAGATACCATGCATCGGCGCCTTCACTCTCGAACGCCTTCGCTATCCTGTCATTCACAGCATCATTTTTTAAAAGAAAATCTTTATCAGTAGGTGACGCTCCTTTTTTCGTAAAGCAAGTTAAGGGCACCCCCCAAGCTCGTTGTCTCGATAAAACCCAATCGGGACGTGTTTCAATCATAGAATATAATCGGTTTCTTCCTGTTTGAGGCGTCCATGAAACCAACTTATCAATAGAATTTAAGGCGCGCTCTCTTATCGTGCTCCCAAATTCATTTTTATTATCACCAACAGCTCGATCTATTGATGCAAACCATTGCGGTGTGTTTCGGTAAATGACTGGAGCCTTTGAACGCCATGAATGGGGATAGCTATGTTTGATTTTCCCACGAGCCAATAGGCCTCCAACTTCTATTAATTTATCTATAACAGCCTTGTTTGCATCGCCTTCACCGCCTTTTCTGCTGAGGATATATTTTCCACCAAAGAACGGCAGATTGTCTCTAAAGCTTCCGTCATCCTTTACGTTGTATGTGATGACTTCATCCAACATACCCAATTCGCGGTATAGTTCATACTCTTCCATCCCATGAGAGGGTGCACAATGGACAAATCCCGTACCTTCGGTATCAGTTACAAAATCTGCAGGTCTGAAGTCTCTAATTTCATCCCACTCGCCATTGGCTTCTTTGGCTGAAAATAACGGATGTCTTAACTTAATTGTTGTAAGACTTTCTACTGAAACATCACGAAGGCGACGATACATAGTTTCGTCTAGCCTTGCCTTTTCCATAACACCGGCAGCTAGATTGTCAGCTAGTATATATCTATCACCGATATTTGCCCAACATTCATCAGGCCGCGCAATTACTTCATACAAACCGTATTTTATATCTGGACCGAAAACGACGGCCTTGTTTGATGGAATAGTCCATGGTGTAGTTGTCCATATCACCACGTCAGAGCCATTAAGTTCCGCATCTTCATTGTCAGTTACTTTGAATTTGACCCAAATAGTGAAACTTTCTTTATCGTGGTACTCAATTTCAGCTTCAGCCAACGCTGTCTTTTCAATAGGTGACCACATAACTGGTTTTGAACCTTGGTAGAGAGTGCCATTCATTAAAAATTTCATGAATTCGCGGGCAATGGTCCGCTCTGCCTTAAAATCCATTGTTAGGTAAGGATTCTCCCAGTTACCGGTCACACCCAGCCGTTTAAACTCTTCTCTTTGGATGCTGATCCAACCATCTGCAAATTTTCGACATTCCTGACGAAAATCCACGATAGGTACATCATCTTTGTTTTTACCCCTCTTGCGGTATGTTTCTTCAATTTTCCACTCTATCGGTAATCCGTGACAGTCCCAACCTGGTATGTATCTAGCGTCATGGCCCATCATTTGTTGTCTTCTAACCACCATATCCTTTAAAATTTTATTCAAAGCATGTCCGATGTGAAGATTGCCATTTGCATATGGTGGCCCATCATGCAGTATGAAAGGTTTTCGAGAGGCTTTTTCTCGCAATTTTTGGTAGATTCCGATATTTTCCCATCTCTCTAGCCAAAAAGGTTCTCGATTTGGCAAACCTGCTCTCATTGGAAAATCGGTCTTTGGAAGGTTTAAAGTATCTTTGTAGTCAGGTGCTTCAGCAGTCATTGCCGCTTTTCCTCAATTTTTAACATTCTTTGGTTCTGGAGAGTAAGTCGGTGCGCGACTGCGATCACCTTGACCCGGCTCCTCTTATCAGAGTGCCGGGCTAATAATTCGTATTATTAGGTTTACTATCAAATTCATAACGCCCTTATAGGCTAGAGACATGATGCGGTCTAGTGCCAGAATTAAATTTTGTTTTGTCCAAAAAATATCAACGCGAAGCCAAATATTGAATGATTTTTTCTCGTACCGAGTTATCGTTGTCCACTTTTGCTTTATCTATAAGTTTCTGCACTTCACTTAAATCGCTTTTCAGTAAAATATTTTTTACTGGGCCGATTGAAGCCGGTCTCATAGACAAGGTTTTTATTCCAATTGCGGCCAAACAAAGTGCCTCGATCGGTCTACCCGCATCTTCTCCGCAAAAAGATAGCTTGGTGCCATTTTTTTCACATTTTTCAATAACTGTTTTCAAAAAATCTAGGAATGAAAGATTAAGTGTATCATATCGTTTACGAACCAACTCATTTTCACGATCAGCTGCGAAAAAAAATTGCTTTAGATCATTCCCTCCAATAGACAAAAAATCAACTTGCTTAAAAAAATCATCAGATGAAAATGCCAAGGATGGCGTTTCGAGCATTGCTCCAATGTTAATTTCATTAGGTATTTTATGACCTAACTTCAGTTCTCTCTCTTTAACTTTTTCCATTTCGCGTTTTGCGAAATCAAATTCACTCGTTTGAGCGATAAAGGGGAACATAACTGATAATGGCCGCCCCTCCGCCGCACGCAACAGTGCTTGAAGTTGCATACGCAAAACACCAGGTTTGTCGAAGCCTACTCTAATGGCTCGCCAGCCCAAAGCAGGGTTTGGTTCTTCTACATTTGGCATGTAAGGTAATACTTTATCTGAACCAATATCTAAAGTTCTGAAAATCACTGTTTTCCCGCCAGCTGCGTCCATCACCCTTTTGTACATTGCGCTTATTTCGGACCTTTTTGGCATTTGATTGCGAACAAGAAACTGCAACTCTGTTCGAAAAAGCCCGACACCTTCGGCACCTGAACTATCAAGGCTGGGCAAGTCTGCCATCAATCCAGCATTCATTAGAAGTTGAATTCTGCTTTTATCTAAAGTTTTTGCTGGCAAATGTCTTATTGCGGAATAACGCTCTTGCGCTTTGGCTTCCATCGCGATTTTATCTTTGAAAGCTGAACTGACGCTTTCATCTGGTCGCAAATGGACAAGGCCTTGTTCTCCATCTACTAATATTTCATCGCCATTCAAAGCCTCAGCGGTAATATTTTGAGCATGAATAACAAGCGGGATTGCAAGTGCTCTCGCCACTATTGTTGCATGGCTACCTACCGACCCTTCCTCAAGAACAATACCTTTTAGTGATCTTCCATAATCTAATAATTCTGCAGGTCCAATATTACTCGCGACCAATATTGGATTTTGTGGCATTGACGCACCGGTCTCTTTGCCTTGGCCTGTTAATATGCGCAGAAGGCGATTTGATAAATCGTCTAAATCATGAAGCCGATCTCTCATGTAGGGATCAGTTACTTGCCCTAGCCGTGCTCTTGCAGATGATTGTTCTTTATCAACTGCCGCTTCTGCACTTAACCCAGAATTTATGTCGGTCACCATGCGTTTCATCCAGCCTCTAGAATTGGCGAACATTTTATAAGCCTCAAGGATTTCAGCTTGTTCTTTATCCATCTGCTTATTTTGCTGTAGCATAACGTCAACTTGGTTCTTGAGTTCTTGTACGGCTTCTTCAAGTCGAGATATTTCAGCTTCTGGATCATCTGTTACCAGGTTAGTAACCAACACACGAGGCTCATGTAGCCAAACATTACCTTTAGTTGCACCTTCTTGGGCAACTGATCCTCGGATAAGTACAGATTGCTGGTGCAAAGCTTTTAGGCCACTTTCTTCACTAACAAAAGCGCCAAGCTCTGCCATTTCTGCCAAAACCATAGCCACAACTTCTAACGCGTAGATTTCATCCGAATTAAATTCCCTAGCTGTTTTGGACTGGACGACTAAAACGCCTAAAAGTTCGCCTAATCTTTGTATTGGAAGACCTAAAAAAGAGGAAAACCGCTCTTCTCCTGTTTCTGGCATATAACGGAAACCAGGGAATGAGGGGGCATCGGCAGTATTTATTGCTTTATTTGTCTTTGCCACGCGACCAACCAAGCCCTCACCAATTCTCATTCTTGTTTGGTGAACAGCATCAATTTCTAATCCTTCTGTAGCGCATAATTCCAGTGTTTCTGGATCGCGAAGTAAATAAATAGAACAAACTTCGGTCCCGGTAGTAGACGCTATGAGTTGAGTTATTTTGTCTAAGCGATCTTGCCCTTTAGCTTCCTCAGCCATTGTATCACGTAGGCGACCAAGAAGCTGCCGGCTATTGCTTTCAATTTTGTTCGGCATAGGGATCAGGTCCGAACTTATATGTGATATATCTATCAGTTAAACTCATTCAGCAACTTTTTCCAACTCAAACGCATCATGTAGTGACTGAACAGCCAGCTCCATATACTTCCTATCAACTAAAACAGAAATTTTAATTTCGGATGTTGCAATAACTTTTATATTAATTCCCTCGTTAGATAATGTACGGAACATTTTAGCAGCAACACCTGATTGACTTCGCATGCCGATACCAACAGCCGATATTTTTGCTACATTAGTATCTGCAACAAGTTGCGAAAAATTAATTTCTCCTTCACTCTTTGCATCATTGAGTGCTTTTTCCGCCCTTAATACTTGGTCAGTGGGGCATGAAAATGTCATATCAGTTCGACCTTCTTCCGCTATGTTTTGGATAATCATATCAACATTAATCCCAGCTTCTGAAAGAGGTCCAAATATCGCTGCTGCAATTCCTGGACGATCAGCCACTGAAATTAATGTCATTTTTGCCTCATCTCTTGAATATGCAATGCCTGAAACAACATTTGACTCCATAATTTCCTCCTCACTACATACGAGTGTTCCTGAACCAATTTCTGGTGAATCAAAACTTGAAAGCACACGCAGTTTGACATTAAAGCGCATTGCCAATTCAACAGATCGCGTCTGCAAAACTTTCGCTCCAAGGGAAGCCAATTCTAGCATTTCTTCAAACGAAATTTTATTTAATTTTTTTGCTTTCTCGGTTATCCGTGGATCAGTCGTATAGATACCATCCACGTCGGTGTAAATATCGCACCTGATAGCATCAAAAGCTGCAGCAAATGCCACAGCCGTCGTATCGGAACCGCCACGACCAAGAGTTGTGGTACGATCTGTTTCACTTACACCTTGAAATCCTGCTACTACAGCAACGCGCATACCTTCATTAAATTTGCTCGTTATGTTTTCAGTCTGAATTTCTTCAATTCTGGCTGCAGAGTGTGCTGACGTAGTTATAACTGGCACTTGCCAACCTTGCCAGCTGCGAGCCGGGATGTCTATTTCTTGTAAGGTGAGAGCCATAAGCCCAGCGGTCACATTTTCACCAGAGGAAACAATAGCATCATATTCTCGAGCATCATAAAGTGGTGATGTCTCTTTAACCCAACCCACGAGTTCATTTGTTTTTCCAGCCATAGCTGAAACAATTACAATAACCGAATGGCCTGCCGATACTTCTGAAGCAACACGTTCTGCAGCGCTCTTTATCTTATCAAGGGACGCAACAGACGTTCCGCCAAATTTCATGACCAAAACAGGCATAGTAAAACCTTATTAAACGAATATGCTATCCGTGTATTTCACCTAGAATGATAGCACAAGTCTGAAAGACAAAGGAAATAACCAGTAAAATCGTGGAAATTCAACTGACAAAAGTTACTAATTAGTTTTCCTGTTTGGAGTGAAGGGTAAAGGTGTTACAGGGATGCCATCATCTATAAGAGACTTGGCTTCGTCTGCTTTAGCTTCACCATAGATTGGCCTTTCAGGCAGATCCCCAAGGTACATTGCTCTGGCTTCTTTTGCAAAATTAGTCCCCACATAATCTGAATTTTTTTCAACGTGCTTTTTCAGTTCTGCTATTGCTTTTTCTGCAGCATTCTTTCTTTTCTTCACATTTATTTTCTGATTTTTATTTACTCTAGGAGCCATTATGGCTTTCTCAACGTTTGAGCTGCCACAGACCGAGCAAACAACCATTTTAGCAGATTTCAGTTTTTCAAAAGCAGAGCTAGATTGAAACCAGCTATCAAAGGTATGTTCCTTTTCACATTTTAATGTGTATTGGATCATTTTTTCAAAAATTCCTAAATTTATCAAACACCTGATGGAGCCTATCTAGATATGCAACAGATTTACACGACTGTTTTGTTATCTAAACCCTCTGGTAAAATAAATAGGTAATTTATGAAGAAATTCAATCAATATGAAAGACATAAAACTACTTTATAGGTAAATAAAACGAATTTTTATTACGTTTTCGCTTGCCGCTAGCATTTTTTAAGCTAAATACAGCTAACCTGTGTTCGATAGGAATCGAATTATAATTTTAACGACTGGGAGACATTTTATGGAACGTCGTAATTTTCTTAGAGGTGC
>NZGN01000061.1:0-45929 GCA_002691045.1 Marinovum sp. | reverse complement strand
TTTTTTTTTTCTCTCTCTAAAGCTGATAAAAAAGCCAGGTGTGGTGTTATTTCTACGCCTAGAGGTGAGGTAAGAACCCCGGCTTTTATGCCAGTTGGGACAGCGGCGACTGTCAAAGCCATGTTGCCAGAGAGTGTCAGCGCTACAGGTGCAGATATTCTATTAGGAAATACATACCATTTAATGTTAAGGCCTACTGCTGAAAGAATTTCAAATTTAGGCGGACTTCATAATTTTATGAATTGGAGGAAGCCAATACTCACAGACAGTGGTGGTTTTCAAGTTATGAGTTTGGCTGAACTCCGTAGATTGACTGAAGAAGGCGTTACGTTCAAATCACACATAGATGGATCCCAACATATATTGAGCCCAGAAAGATCTATTGAAATCCAAAAAATGTTGGGAAGTGATATTGTGATGTGTTTTGATGAGTGCCCAGCTTTGCCATCTTCACATGAACGTATTGCAGACAGTATGCAGCTTTCTATGAGGTGGGCTCAACGTTCTAGGGACGCTTTTGGTGATCGGCCCGGTCATGCACTTTTTGGTATCCAGCAAGGCGGTTTGGAACAGGATTTGAGGGCTAAAAGTGCTGAAATTCTACGTTCTATAGAATTTGATGGTTACGCATTAGGAGGATTGGCGGTAGGTGAGGGCCAAGAAGAGATGTTCCGAGTGTTAGATTTTGCGCTGGATATGCTACCAATCGACAAACCAAGATATTTGATGGGGGTTGGAAAGCCGACTGATATCGTTGGTGCAGTTAAAAGGGGTGTGGATATGATGGATTGTGTTCTTCCCTCGAGGTCTGGAAGGACGGGGCAGGCTTTTACACACAGAGGTGTCGTTAATATAAAAAATTCAAGACATCAAAATGATCCGCGACCGTTGGATTTTGATTGCCAGTGCCCAGCCTGTGGAAATTATTCGAGGGCATATCTACACCATGTATTTAAGGCGCAGGAGATCATATCATCAATGTTACTGACGTGGCATAACTTACATTATTATCAACAGCTTATGGCAAAAATTCGCCAAGCTATAGAGAACCAGAAATTTGAGGAGTTTGAGGTAGAGTTTTATAAAAATTTGAGCCTTGGCGACTTAGAACCCATATAAACTTGATTGAAACTTTAGAATAATAAAAAACCAGCAAATAAAATGGGTTGATGCAATAAATATATAATCAGGCTGTTTCTGCCTAACCATGAAAGTAATGAAAGCTCTCGGAAGGAAATATTATAATTATACTCTAATAAACCCCACTTTTTGAAAAGTTGGAAAGATGCCATTCCGAGAATAAATGGTACTATCCAAGGTATAATCGGTCGGTAGTCTAATGAACTGGGTGTCTTAGGGGTGTAGATTATCCAGTGCCAAATATTATGATCTTCTACTGGTTTGGATATTAAAAGATTTATCGAAAAAATTGAAACTGCTAATAAAACCAAAGAGAGCGAATTTAATCTTAATAAAAATAAACCTATTAACCCTGAAGCTGAAATAACGTGTAGAATACCAAAACGTATCATTTCTGCTTCAAATAAAAAATAAGTCAAAATGGAAATTAAGATAGCAAAAGCTGTGGTTGCCCCATACCTTCTAAAAAATGATTTCCAATTAATTTGTGCCTGATGAGTGATAAATAGACTAAGACCTGCAAGGAACAAAAAAGAACTAGCTATTGTACGCTGAAAGAGTTGCCAGTCAGGTTGATAAATTAAGTTTGGTTTAGTGAACCCAAAAAACATTAAATCAAAAGCAAAATGAAAAATAATCATTGCTAAAATAGAAATGCCCCTAAAAACATCAATCCACAGAATTCTGTTGGGCATTTATAAATTAATCCTCAAGCGCTAATTTGTTATTTAAATAGCGTGTCTAATTGATCCAGCTCTAAACAAAGCACCAAATTTTCAAACTCTTTTACCAAACAAATAAACATCTCTTCATTATATAGAATACCCATCTCAGTCGCGCCGGATAACTTTGGATTATTCGATGGGTTAGCGAAGAGTATTGTTCCCGAGTTAATTATTTCCTGTGCTTCGTCTCCAATAGGATAAGCATAACTAACATTACTTATAAGCGTGGCAATTAATATTGCCATAAAAGTTCGCATCGTGTTTGTACCACTCCCCGAGGTACGTAATAAAATGATACACATCACATTTTGCTAATCAAGTTTCAAATGAGGAATGATTTTCTCCATTTAAAAATAAAAAACAAAAAGATCGTGACTCGCTTTTGTACGAATGCGGTAAGACTAAGCAACTTCTACGGCTATTATCACTAGACAAACAACCGCTGATAATAATTGCGATATCCTAACCTTGCTCTGCTCGTACATAATTTTCGCCCGTTTTATTAAAACGTTACATTTTTTTTTCAAAAACACAAGATGTATTACAAAAGGCCTAAATTTGACGTCAGTTAACACTACATATTGATGAAAATTATCTCACCTGGTCATAGCAATTTGATTAAAACTGAAAAATCTTAAAATGGCGGACCCAGGAGGATTCGAACCCCCAACCCCTTGATTCGAAGTCAAGTACTCTATCCAGTTGAGCTATGGGTCCACACTCTTTGGACTAAAGTGTTGTGCCTATAAATGCAAGTGTATTTGAAACCATCAAAGCATATCTTCGCACAATGAACTTATCAGGTATAACTTTAAATTTTAGCCAATTAAATCTATGCTGTGGAAATTTTCAAAGATATCATTTTGTTTATCTTTAATAAATTTTTTCCTAGAAAAATTTCTCTTTTTTCTCTTTTTTTCTTTATCTTTGGAGTCAGCAAATATCTCCCGTTCACGTTCAATAAACGCTTTTGATAAAAGATTTTTGTTTATGCCTAAAACCATTTCCATAAACATATAAACGGCATTTTTGGAAAATTTTTATAACAGTTTAAGTATTTAGAATTTATTGAGGCATACAATTTCTCACGTTTAGTAATAAAAATTTAATCTACATACTCTGATAAAATTATAGCATCGCCATTGTTTAGGTGTATAGATTGGAGTGCTAGTGACATTATTATATTATAATAACTCCATTAATTCTGTTGGTTTTAATATGCTGAATTTTCAACAGAAACTATGATAATATTTTCTAGTTTGATGTGGTTTTAAAACGTATGAATACAGCTAAGGCATTCAACATCATTTTATAAAATACAATAAAAACATATACTTGATGTGGTAAAAGTGGAGCAAAAAATTGACTTTAGCAAACATCAGTCAGCAAGTTCCACCATTATCAATTTTTCTCAAATAAAAATTTTTTCTTCTTTTAGCTTAAAGTTTTGAAAAAGTGTCGTTCTAGATTTCTGAGATAGTTTTAATAGTATTAGTTAGGAGTCCGAGATGGCTAACATCGGTCCCACTACGGCGTTCTATAAGGTGGAAACATCTTTGACCCGTGTAAATAATGAAGCAAATAACAGCAGAGTAAGAATTGCTGCGGGCAAACAAACTGCCAACGCAAGCGATAGAGTATCTAACTCAGCGATTGCAGATGCATTCAGATTAGACTTTGCAGGTACGAAAGCAGGTATAAAAGGTGCAACTGTTGTAATGGGTTACCTAGAGACTGGAATTAAGGCTCTGGATTCTGCTTCCAATCTTCTTTCAAGATTGCAAGAGGTTGCTGTGCTAGGTGCTAACAATACCAATACAATAACAGAACACGAAATGTTAAACGCTGAAGCGGAAGGTCTCGCTCAGGAGTTTAATCGTGTTATGCAAAGCGCTACTTATAAGGGCAAAGACGTTTTTGTAGATACTCATGGAAGTGAATTTGTATCGATGGGTAGTCGTAATGCTGAATTGACTTTTGGTCTTGGTAAGCTCGATTATTCTCAGCTTTATGGGGAAGCTCGCTCAATTGGCGCAGGACTACCAAACGCTGGTCAGTTGGTAAACCTTACTTCACTACCTTCTGATGCTGTTTTAGGAAAATCTATAGATTTTGAAACTATTATAGCGGACGATTCAATTGAATTTAATGTTACAAGCAATTTGTCATTACCAGATATTCTAACTTTACAAGATGCAGCTGGCGTTAGCATTGATAGTAATGGAGTAGTCAGTTATACATTCGAACATCCTGTTTATGATATTACCACCGTTGAAATTGGGGAAGTTGATGCAATTAAAAACGGTACGCAGGGATCTTTGAAGATAAATTTCTATGAAGATGCAACCATCCCAGGCACATCAACTTTCGTAAACGGTGACTTTAGTTCAACAATGTCCGAAGTGCTTAGTTACACAGAGTTTTTTAAAACTGTTGATGTGGAGAGAGCCCGCGATGGCTTTGTTTCTGAATTAGATGATGAAAATGGAAATGCCATTACAATGGGCGCTATAGCCGATGCCGATCGGACTTATAAAAATGTTACTTTATCCTACCAGACCGGCCAAGTTGGTACTGCAGGGACAGGAACGGTGAGAGCGCACATTCAAACTGCAGATGTAGGTGGTGTTGAAACTATAACTAATATAGAAATTATCGATGGTGGAGAGGGTTTTGCGGCCAATGAAATATTGGTGATCCCGACGGGAGATCAATATTCTCAATTTCATGGAGACATAGCAGGACAAGAACTTACAATCACTAGTGTTTCAGATGATTATATCCACACGGTATCTCAACCTAGTACGACAACTGCCTACGGGAACCAAATGTGGGGGCCAGGAGAAACTGGTCAATATGATTTTGATGCAACTGGCGCACCCGCAGAGAATGGCAACAATCTCACCTACGGACCAGGAGATCTTAAACAACGACAGGTTGTCGGTACTATCATTGTTAATGATGTTTGGGAGGATGGGGAAACTGGTCAATATGATTTTGATGCGACTGGCGCACCTGCAGAGAATGGCAACAACCTTACCTATGGTCCCGGAGATCTTAAAAAACGTCAAGTTGTTGGTACCATAATAGCAAATCAGTTATGGGGTGATGGTGAAAGCGGCCAATATGATTTTGATGCGACTGGCGCACCTGCTGAAAATGGTAACAATCTTACCTATGGCCCTGGAGATATTAAACAGGAACAAGTTGTTGGCACTATTATAGACAACCTGACCTGGGATGATGGTGAAAGTGGTCAATATGATTTTGATGCAACTGGCGCACCCGCAGAGAATGGCAACAACCTTACTTATGGACCTGGAGATATTAAACAAGAACAAGTTGTTAATACTATACAGGTAAACGATACTTGGGGTGATGGTGAAAGCGGTCAATATGACTTTGACGCAACCGGCGCACCTGCAGTAAATGGGAACAATCTCACCTATAGCCCAGGAGATATTAAACAACGACAAGTTGTTGATACTATTATAGATAACTTGACTTGGGGTGATGGTGAAAGCGGTCAATATGACTTTGACGCAACCGGCGCACCTGCTGAAAATGGCAATAACCTTACCTATGGACCTGGAGATATTAAACAGGAACAAGTTGTTGGATCTGTAATTGGAAACTTAACTTGGGATGATGGTGAAAGCGGTCAATATGACTTTGATGCAACCGGCGCACCTGCGGTTAATGGCAACAACCTTACTTATGGACCTGGAGATATCAAACAAGAACAAGTTGTTAATACTATACAAGTAAACGATACTTGGGGTGATGGTGAAAGCGGTCAATATGACTTTGACGCAACCGGCGCACCTGCAGTCAATGGCAATAATCTTACCTATGGACCAGGAGATATTAAACAGGAACAAGTTGTAAGCTCTATCATAGATAACTTGACTTGGGGGCCTGGTGAAAGTGGTCAATATGACTTTGACGCAACCGGCGCTCCGGCAGTTGAGGGTAATAACCTTACTTATGGCCCTGGAGATATTAAACAGGAACAAGTTATTACAACTAGGATAGTTGGTGACTCTCCAGTGAACGAATACTCGCTAAGAAATGTTACCGGTCCAGTGGATGTATATTCACTAAGAAATGTTACTGTTCCGCAGGATGTGTATTCGCTAAGAAATGTTACCGGCCCAGTAAATGTATACTCGTTAAGAAATGAGACTGGCCCAGTAAATGTGTACTCGCTAAGAAATGAAACTGGCCCAGTAGATGTTTATTCATTAGAAAATATCACTGTTCCTCAGGATGTTTACTCACTGGCTAATGTTACTGGTCCGGTAAATGTATACTCACTGAGAAATGTTACTGGCCCAGAGAATGTTTACTCATTAGCCAATGTCCCTGTGCCGCAGAATGTTTACTCGCTAGCAAATGTTTTTGGAGCGATTGGCACTAATTACCTTGGTGAGAGCACTCCGACAGAGGTTGTGACTGATTATTTTCAGCCAAACACTAGAACTGTACCTACTAGTTGGACAAGTTATAATGATCGAATAGACTTTGGCTCAAATTTCACAATTAGTGAATTTGCCGATCAAAATAACGATGTGGTCGACCCGGTAAATGGTATTGTTGATACGGGTCCTAGAGTTGAATACTCTATCCCGACACCCACAGAAGCACAGATGGCGTTGCCGCCATATACAACAATTTTTGGACGAGTTGCATCAGATGCAGTGAAGGGGAATGATGACACGGCTGTCGTTTCTAGAGAAAATGATATGGATGTATCAGTCACTGGTGGAGCACTAAAGTTAGATACTGGAAAGTTTAACTTTTCAGAGGGCTTTGGTATTTTACATGGTCCAGCTGCGGTGAGCGAAGTATTTTCTGCAGATAAAGGTGACTTTTTGAAATTTGATTATACTGCGCAAGGAACTAATGATGATTATCATGTTGCTGGTTATATTTATGAAGTTAATCCAGATGGTAGTGCAAAAACTGATCCTATTATGGCTCTAAATGAGACAGGCACTTCAACAAATGGTAGGGCGAGTGTTAAAGTACCTGCAACTGGCAATTATCGTTTTGTATTTATTGTGGGAACGCATGATTTAACTGGTGGCAGACTAGCTGGTGCCGATATGACTATTGATAATATTGTTTCTGAAAAGGGTTTCCTTATGGATGAAACGGCTATTGCCGCTCTTTTAAAAACAGTAAATTACTCAAATTCTGGCAGTTTTGCTGGAGAAACAAAAACAGTTACGTCAACACTTAGGAATGACGAAAGCAGTTTTGTAAGCGATGAAGTGATTAATGTCTTAGAAGGGTTTAATACTGATAATATCTTGCCAACTCTAAATTTAGTAAGCTCTTCTGATGATCCCTCTGAAGAGCAGGAGGTCAATGAATTCGAAGAAGTGAATGCTAGCGTTCTTACGTCAAAAATTGAGTCTATTCAGAGACTTATAAATAATGCTCGTGTAAAGGCTGGTTCGCAATATTCGGCTCTGGAGAGTGCGATACTGTCTGCCACAGACCTCACAACTCAGTATGAAATGGGATATAACATGACTCATGATTTGAACTTTACTGAAGAGACAGCACATCTGGCTAAGAAACAAATCCTGCAGCAGGCATCTAATGCAATGTTAGCTCAGGCTAACAATGGTCAACGCGGGCTTCTTCAAATGTTAATAAAGTGAGAAGAGTATTTTTGGCAGAGGTGAAATAGGATAGGTACCTATCCGCAAGCAAAAAATATTATAGATAGGCTTAATTTATGAAAATAGTAAATTTAGCCTATCCTATTCAGCGCTAAGCACAGCGTGTTGTACAATGCCTTCATTAAATGATTTATTTAGTTCCACTATTCTTTAGGATCGTGAGAGACTAGAGTATAAACAACAAAATGTTTAAAAAGATTAAACAATGAAACATAGTATTCAAGCTAGAGACTTTATGGCGCTATCTAAAGAAGACCAAGCCATCTGGATTGAAGAGAATATAAAAGATTACGATCTTAAATTACACGGCGCTGGTTACATTGGATGTTTCTATCCCGACAATATAGTCTGGGAAGATTATTTAAGTTATCCAAAGGATTATGGCGTATCAGGTTTAATAGTTTCTCAATATCCAGCTATTACTGATAAAAGAATTGAAGAAATTGACTCTGGAGCAGAACTGACCACAAAAGAAAAAAAACATTTATTAGCTGCCGTTGCAGCGGCTGACGTTGATAATTGGATTACCCACAACAGTTTTGAGGTTAAAATGTTGGGTAACAGTGTTTTTGTTTACTTTCACGGTCATAGTATCGGGCAGGGTGATTTTAACTTCGAATATCAAAAAGCCTTCCTTACTTATGAGGCACTATTACTGGAAATCAGCAGTATGCCTTTGAGTTATATTGATTAACTTATTTAAATAGTAAAATAGTTGTAATTTAGAAAATAATAATTTATACTGTTTATAACAGTATAATAGTACTAAAAGTACAGTTAATTTTATGCCTAAAAATCAACTACCAGAACTGCGTTACTCTGATCCAAAGCTCAGGTTTATCGAGTACCAAGCTATTCTCAGGATTTTGGCTAACGGCAATAAAAGTGTGATGGCTCGGCAGTATCCAGCAGTTCATTCAAAGATTTTAGAGTTTGAAAAAAAATTCGATAAATCAGATTTGGATACTTTCAAAGGACAGGCTTTGGATATGTTGCATAGGGGTGTGTTTGACAATAAGCTTGCTGGGCAGGCAATGATGAATGTTTATCGTTTCATGGAGTCAGAGGGCAGGGTTGTCCCAGATGGTTATGACGACGAAGTTATTGAACAAGATCGGTCTTCAGTGAACATTCCACTACTTACAAAAGCCCAAAGGAATATTAATGCAGAGATAAAAAAAGTAAAACGAGATCAGCGCAGTATTGCGCGTGAGAACCATCAACGCAAAAGACTTGGGAATGAAGCTCTGGTACCAAAAAATGTGTATGAGGAGGCAAGGAGTATAGTATTTGAATATTTAAAGATTGGTGGCAACCGTGAGGAGCTGGCTCAAATAGCGCAAGAATTGGCAGTAGAAAGAGGTCTCACAGAGCTTCAAACAAATACACTTTCCCAACATATTATGCTTGCATACTTCGATAAGCTAAATATTCATAACAGATTAGAATTTGAATTACTTGCTAATCCAAGTCAGGAAAACAAATCCATATTTTATTTATGGCATCAACTGTGTCGAAAGTATGAAAAAGGTATCGAATTTCCCTTATCCTTTGATCAGGGTGCCAAGATGGCAAGCTGTAGCAAAAGTACTTATCCTAACTATATAGAAAAAATGTGCAATTTGAAAATACTTAAGAAGGTTGCAAAAGGGAAACGAGGAGCAAACAGCAAAATGGCTGATGTTTATCGACTACTAGTAACCGTCAAAAGTTAATTAATAAGTATATAAATAGTAAAATCAGAATGCCTTACAAGCTTTTACTTGAGTTCTTTGCGATATAGGGTTCTTCCAATTTTCTTTGTCATCAGTAATAGAGTTGTAGGTTAAGGAAACAGGGAAATCATTTTCCAATGTAAGCGTGACTAGGGTATAAACATAGCCATTTTTTTGGAACCCGTCTTTTCTGCTTATGCAGACCGGCTGATCTGTATAGTTGAAAGGCAAAGAAGTGCAGAAAAACTCTTCAACCTCTCCAGTTGGGAAAATCTCAACAAATTTATTTTCATATTTAATCATCTGAGCGTAAGGTTTGCCTTCATCAAGGAGAGAACACTCGTAAACAGGTTTTGCAGCGGCTATTTTGGCAACACTTAAACTCATGACAAAAGTTAAAATTAGTTTTTTCATGGATTAACCCTCTTCAATTACTCAGCTTTTGTAGTAGATCATGTAATAAATCATTGGTCTTCTCTTGTAGCTGATTTTGGCGTTTTAGATATTCAGTGATTTGCCGTAAATAAACTTCTTCCATATCCATTATTTACTCCTTTTTAATGGTCTTTGAGTTGAATTTCTCTGTTCAACACAGGCTTTCCAAACTATCGGAAGGCTACGTCAGGGTGTTATTATGAAGTAACTATAAGTGATTTTCATTTACAAAAACGTATATGCCTTTCAACTAGATTTTAACCAATTGTTATTGTTGGTTAAATTTACTAATTTGAGGAAAACTGGTGGGTGATGAGAGACTCGAACTCCCGACATCTTCGGTGTAAACGAAGCGCTCTACCAACTGAGCTAATCACCCGACTTTTTCTGTCTACTTAAACCATTTATTTTAAGCAAGAGTATTTGTATAACTTTATGAGTAAATTTAGTGTTTAGTTGTTCGACTTTCATTTTGCTCTCTAAGCGCTTGTGCCGCAGCGGCTTCTTCAGCAGCTTCGTCCCATTCTATCGATTTAGGGGTGTTGGTCAGAGCTATTTTTAAAACTTCAGAAACATTTTTTACGGCTATAATTTCCAGTGCAGATTTTACATTATCTGGTATTTCTGCCAAGTCTTTCTCGTTTTCTTCTGGAATAATAACTGTTTTTATACCCCCTCGGAGAGCAGCAAGCAGCTTTTCTTTGAGACCACCTATTGCTAGTGCATTACCGCGTAATGTAACCTCTCCTGTCATGGCTAAGTCTTTCCTAACGGGTATGCCCGTTAGGACCGATACGATTGAAGTAACCATTGCCAGACCAGCACTTGGTCCATCTTTTGGCGTGGCCCCTTCAGGAACATGAACATGTATGTCAGTTTTATCAAACTTTGGTGGTTTGATACCCACTTCTGTACTGATAGAGCGCACATATGAGTTTGCTGCATCAATGCTTTCTTTCATCACGTCACCTAGTGTCCCAGTAGTTTTCATTCTACCTTTTCCAGGCAATTTTAAAGCTTCAATATGCAATAAATCACCTCCGACAGAAGTCCATGCTAATCCAGTTACAACACCAATTTGGTCATCTTGCTCGGCAAGGCCAAATCTGAACTTTTTGACACCAAGAAAGTCTCCAAGATTATCCATTGTGACCTTTATTTGTTTTTCTTCGTTTTTAACGATTTTAGTAACTGATTTCCGAGCCAACTTTGAAATTTCACGCTCTAAATTACGAACGCCAGCTTCTCGTGTGTAGTAACGGACAATTCCAGTAAGAGCGCTGTCCGTTAATTCGAACTCACCCTTTCTCAACCCATGATTTTTTATTGCTTTGTCTACCAAATGCCTTTTTGCAATCTCTATTTTTTCGTCTTCTGTGTATCCTGCAAGCGGTATTATCTCCATTCTATCAAGTAATGGGCCTGGCATGTTATAACTATTTGCGGTTGTGATGAACATCACGTTGGAGAGGTCGTATTCAACCTCTAAATAGTGGTCCGTGAAAGTGCTATTTTGCTCAGGGTCAAGAACTTCAAGCATTGCACTTGCTGGGTCTCCGCGAAAGTCTTGTCCCATCTTATCTATTTCGTCTAGTAGAATTAATGGGTTGGTTGTCTTTGCTTTCTTTAAAGCCTGAACAATTTTTCCAGGCATTGATCCTATGTAGGTTCTTCTATGTCCTCTTATTTCACTTTCGTCTCTTACGCCTCCGAGAGATATTCTTATAAATTCGCGGCCAGTTGCTTTGGCAACAGACTTTCCAAGAGATGTTTTCCCAACACCAGGTGGGCCAACAAGACACATTATAGGGCCTTTGAGCTTTGAGCTGCGCTTTTGAACCGCTAAGTATTCAACTATTCGCTCTTTGACTTTTTCTAGGCTATAGTGGTCTTTATCCAAAACAGTATGGGCTTTATTTAGATCTTTCTTAACCCGAGATTTTGTTCCCCATGGTATAGATAATAACCAATCTAAATAATTTCTAACCACAGTAGCCTCGGCGGACATTGGGCTCATATTTTTTAGTTTTTTAATTTCTGCTTCCGCTTTCTCGCGAGCCTCTTTCGAAAATTTAGTATTTTGTGCGCGTTCTTCTAATTCTGCAGCTTCATTTTGTCCGTCCTCACCATCACCTAATTCCTTTTGAATAGCCTTCATTTGCTCATTCAAATAGTACTCTCTTTGAGTTCGTTCCATTTGAGATTTGACGCGGGTTTTAATTTTTTTCTCTACTTGCAAAACGCCAATTTCTCCCTGCATGAGGGCAAAGATTTTTTCTAGCCTTTCACTGACTGAAAGCGTCTCAAGTAGATCTTGCTTTTGATCGACCTCTATCCCGAGGTGACCAGAAACCAGATCAGATAGTTTTGCTGGGTCTTTAGTGTCTGCAATAGTTGTTATCGCTTCGTCAGGAATATTCTTTTTTACTTTTGCATACTTGTTGAATTCCTGAGACACAGTTTTAACCAGGGCTTCATTTGTTTTTTCGTCTCCAAGTATTTCTTCAATTTGTTCGCATGAAGCTTCAAAGAAGGACTTGTTTTCTAAAAATTCTTTTATCAGTACTCTAGTCTCTCCTTCGACCAACACCTTAACTGTTCCGTCTGGTAATTTTAATAATTGGAGTACATTTGCCAAAACGCCAGTTTTAAATATGGTGTCTTCTGTTGGCTGGTCTTCTGATGAGTCTACTTGGCTTGACAACAAAATTTGTTTGTTGTCCTTCATTACCTCTTCAAGTGCTTTAACTGACTTTTCTCTTCCCACAAATAATGGCACGATCATATGTGGAAAAACTACAATATCTCTCAAAGGAAGAACGGGATATGTTAAGTTTTCTTCATCTAGCATGCTCGGCCCTCACAAATTAAATTCGAGTTTTTAATTGTTTATTTTACCTACTACCATGTGGTTCTCTAAAGCTTGTTTTTCAAGTGCATTTCTAAACTTATTTATTAAATTATCCAAAAATCTTACTTCATTGATGGGTTTTGAGAAATACTTAAGAAAATTAAAATAATTTTTATCAGACTCCTTGACGATTGACTGCCTCAAGTTTAAACCGCTAGCTACGCTTATAGCGAAGCGCGGTTGTAGCTCAGCTGGTTAGAGTACCGGCCTGTCACGCCGGGGGTCGCGGGTTCGAGCCCCGTCAACCGCGCCATATATAAAAAACGCTGTAGATTTTTTATTTACATAAAAGGTCAAAAATAATTACTACCCAAGCCACGCCAGTTGCAATTGCAGTAATTGCAACTGCTGCACTGCCCGCATCTTTTGCATGCTTTGCTGATGGTCGTTGGTCAGCACTTATATCGTCCACCACTCGCTCGATAGCTGTATTCATGCATTCAGCTGCCAAGATTAAAAGTCCACCTGCTAAGATCAATGCCTGTTGGGTGTAAGTAATAGGTAAAAAAATAGTTAAAGAACCTGACACTACGTTGGCTACAATCCACTGCCATAAGCTACCTTCAGTTTTGGCAACGTGTAAAAAACCATACCATGACCAAAAAGCCCTATTTTTTATTTTAATTAATTCTTGTCTTATTAATTGCATTTAGCTCAACTTAATAAGTCCTTAATTAGTGGGGTTCACTCTGCAGGCTCTTTTAACTTTTTTGCATCAATCTCTTTTGCGCGTTTTTCAACAAGATCAACTATATGGTCAACCATATTGTCATTACTAATGCGATGGTCTTGTTTTCCAGCCCAATAAATCATTCCGTTTCCTGCTCCACCGCCGGTAAACCCTATATCTGTCATTAGAGCTTCACCAGGGCCATTAACCACACATCCAATTATTGAAAGGCTCATGGGAGTTTTAACATGCGCGAGACGATCCTCTAAAACTTTTACGGTTTCTATAACGTTAAAGCCTTGTCTAGCACACGATGGGCAAGAAATAATGTTTACTCCTCTATGGCGTAATCCAAGTGATTTAAGTATATCATAGCCTACTTTGACTTCTTCTACTGGGTCAGCAGACAATGAAACTCTGATAGTATCACCTATGCCCAACCAAAGCAGGCTACCCAATCCAATTGATGATTTTATAGTTCCACTCATTAATCCGCCTGCTTCGGTAATGCCAAGATGCAAGGGAGCATCGGTAGCATCGGCCAATGCCTGATAAGCTGCTGCCGATAAAAAAACATCAGATGCTTTTACGCTAATTTTAAATTCATGGAAATCATTGTCTTCCAAAATTTTTATATGATCTAAGCCGCTTTCGACCATCGCCTCAGGGCAAGGCTCACCGTACTTTTCAAGTAAGATTTTTTCTAAAGATCCAGCATTTACACCAATTCTCATCGAACAGTTATTATCTTTGGCCGCACGAATAACTTCTTTAACTCTTTCCTCGGAGCCTATATTCCCAGGATTTATTCTAAGGCAGGCTGCACCTGCTTCCGCAGCTTCAATACCCCGTTTGTAATGAAAGTGAATATCTGCAACTATTGGAACTGGACTTTCCTGGACGATCTCTTTCAGCGCTTTACTACTTTCTATGTCTGGCACCGAGACGCGCACTAGATCTGCTCCAGCTTCAGCCGCTGCAGTTACTTGTTCTATTGTGCTTTTTGTATCTGTTGTAAGAGTATTGGTCATTGTTTGTACGGCTATTGGTGCGTCACCTCCAATAGGTACACCGCCAACATTTATTTGACGTGATTTTCGCCGGTAGATATTACGCCATGGCCTTATATGGTTTTCTGACATTCCTGTAACGTTCTCATGGCATTGTAGTGTCTAGTATTTTATGAACGATAAATAACCTTTTAGTCCAGATTAAAATTTCGCAGACTTGGAAAATTTCCTTCTGACATTAACTCTGCTATCAACTTCTGGTTCGAAAGTTCTGGCTTATCCATAGAAGAAACGATATTTGCCGCAGTTAGCTCTATATTTTTACTAACGGATGTACCGTTTCCAACAGGGCCAAACAGCTCTCCATTTACTGAAAAATAAACATATCCAGACATTCCCGACCTCAGTTTTGGAGCCGTTTCCAACTGGGGTAAGATAAATTCTTCCCCCGGGAGCATTATATTTTCGTAAATGACAGTTCCGTCAGCCGCGGTTATTTGTACCCAAGCGTTTTCTGTTACTAAAACAGCAATAGACGGTGGAAGATCTTGAACAACCTGAATGGATGTTTCCTCAAGACCATTATTCAAAATTTGTTTGGCAATATTTGTTTCAGTTATGACCTTCTCACCTTCGTTTAAATATAACTTACTTTCTAAGCTGAAGTTCTTTGAAAAAGAAGGATCTAAGGTGGATATAGGACCGTCTCTAGCTATCAAAACCGGCACTTCCAAAGCTTGAGGTCTATATAATCGGTCCAGCCTATCATCTGATGTTTCTTTTGCTGCTACACTATCTATGTTTTCATCTGCTTCCAGTTCTGAACGTATGTCCGTTAGCACCATAGGATTTGCAGCAGAAGGTGAAATTTTTACGGTTTGCATTTGATTAAAAAGAGTTAGGCCACCATAACCAATACCACAAACGACACATAATAAAGCAACTAGAGACCCAATTGCTCCAGGTTGAAAAAAATCAAAAGATCTTGAAGAGCTATCAACTATAGCGGTTGGGGATTTATTAAAGAGCTCTTCAATATCAAGAAAATTGTCTGATGGAAGCAATACACCGTTATTGCTTGGATTACCACTAGAGCTGGGTTTAATTGATGAAGCCTTATCAGACATTCCATGAACGGTAGAAAAACCACTTTCTTCGCAGAATTTCTTATATACTTCATCTGGATCTAAACCCAAATATCGCGCGTAAGAGCGTACGTAACCAGCAACGAAGCCTGGAGTGTCAAATGCCAAGGGGTCACAGTTTTCAATTGCTGAAACATAAGAAGCCTTAATTTTCAGTTCATTTTGAACTTCTACAACAGACTTGCCCAGAGTTGCCCGTTCACCGCGAAGAGTGTCTCCAAGCTTCAAATCGAAGTCGTCAAAACCTTTCGGCGCATTTCTTTTCTCATCCTGGCTTTTAAACGCCAGATTATATTTTGTCATATTTATTTACCCCAAGCGCCATAACCCCAGCAGAAAGTGATCAGCGAATCGCTTTCATGGCACCTAAGCTACTGTTTATCACAAAAAAAATATTTTTGCACTCTTGCTAATTTATGCACTCAATTCGGCCCGGTTCAGTGCGCAATGGGACCAAAGATAGTCCATGGCTTTAATCAGGTGGTCTATCTCTTTTGGGCCATGAACAGGTGAGGGAGTAAACCTTAGTCGTTCTGTGCCTCTAGGCACAGTTGGATAATTTATTGGCTGCACATAGATGCCAAAATCTGAGAGAAGCATGTCAGAGAGTTTTTTGGTATGGACAGGATCCCCTACTAAAACAGGAACAATGTGGCTTCCGTGATCAATTAAGGGAAGGCCAAGCGATTTTAACCTCATTTTTAAGATCTTTGCTTGTAATTGATGTTGATCTCGTAATGATTGATTTCTTTTCAGAAATGAAACGGAAGCGGCCGCTCCGGCTGCAATCGCTGGTGGCAAAGATGTTGTAAAAATGAATCCTGGAGCATATGATCTGAGTGCGTCGCAAAGCTTTTCGGATGATGCTATATATCCCCCCATCACCCCAAAGGCTTTCGCTAACGTTCCGTTGATAATATCAATACGCGGCAACAAATTATCTCGTTCTGCTATTCCTCCCCCAGTGCTTCCATACATGCCTACTGCATGTACTTCATCGAGGTATGTTAACGCTCCAAATTCATCCGCTAAATCACATATTGCGTTGATTGGAGCAAAGTCGCCATCCATGGAATATATTGACTCAAAGGCTATTACTTTAGGTGCTTTTACATCATCTTCTGCTAAAAGTTCCCGCAAGTGGTCTACATCGTTATGGCGGAAAATTCTTTTTTCTCCTCCATTACGTCTAATTCCTTCGATCATCGAGGCATGATTTAACTCGTCAGAATAGATAATCAAACCTGGAAAAAGTCTCGTTAAAGTTGAAAGCGCTGCATCATTTGCTATGTAAGCGCTTGTGAAAAGAAGCGAAGCCTCTTTGTGATGTAAGCTTGCAAGCTCATTTTCAAGTTTCTTGTGGTAAACGGTTGTTCCCGATATATTTCTCGTTCCACCAGAGCCAGCTCCGGCTTTTTTAAGTGCATCGTGCATAGCATCTAAAACCACATCGCTTTGCCCCATCCCCAAATAATCATTACCACACCAAACGGTTACTGATTTCTCATGATTTGTCTCTGACAACCATCGAGCGCTTGGAAAATTTCCTTTATCACGCTCGATCTCAATAAAGGTGCGATATCTACCCTCCGAATGAAGCTTATTTAGGGCTATATCTAGATTATTTTCATAAAAATTTTTGGACATTTTTTTTGTCATTTAATTTTACTTTGTTGAATCGCATACCGTTGTATTCATGATATTCAAAAAAATATATATGTAAATATCCTTGATATTGTTGAAAAGCATTGGATGTCTTGGCTAAAATTTACTTAATGTATTAGTTAGCGGTAAACATGAGGGAATCAATAGATGCTAGACGCCACTTTGTCGCGTATAGACAATGAAATAGATCAAAGCCTAAACAGATTATTTGATTTTCTAAAAATCAAGTCAATTTCGACTAACTCAAGATTTAAGCAAGATTGTGATAAGGCTGCAGATTGGTTGGTAGAAGACCTCAAATCTTTTGGTGCTAATGCTGAAAAACATAAAACTGACGGGCACCCCATAGTTACGGGGAACTTAGGCCCTGACATTGGCCCACACGTCTTATTTTACGGGCACTATGATGTTCAGCCTGTGGATCCATTAGAATTATGGGATACTGATCCCTTTGCGCCTACCTTAGAAAATACTCCCATTGGGCCAGTTATACGAGGTCGTGGATCATCAGATGACAAAGGCCAGTTGATGACCTTTGTCGAAGCATGCCGAGCCTGGGTTTCAGAAAACGGATCTCTACCCTTTAAGGTCAGCTTTTTCTTTGAAGGTGAGGAAGAAAGTGGATCTCCAAGTTTAATTCCATTTATGGAAAAACATAAAAAGGAAATATCGTCAGATATCGTTCTAATTTGTGATACTGGTTTATTTGATAATAAGATTCCTGCCATTGTAACAAGGCTAAGAGGTATTCTGAAAGAAGAGATTGAGATTAAGGGACCTGATAAAGATCTTCATTCAGGTTTGTATGGTGGCGTTGCTGCCAACCCAGCTAAAGCTTTAGTGAATGTTTTGTCTGCTTTGCATGATAAAAATGGGGCAATTACAATACCAGATTTTTATGATGATGTGGAAGAGTTACCTCAAAACATTAAAAATCAATGGAGAAGTTTGAAATTTAATCACAATCACTTCCTAAGTGAGGTTGGCTTGTCAACTCTTGCAGGAGAGTCAGATAGGTCTGCCCTTGAGATGTTATGGTCTAGGCCAACTTGTGAAATAAACGGGATGAAATCTGGTTATATCGACGAGGGATTTAAAACGGTGCTCCCATCTCAAGCATCAGCAAAAATAAGTTTCAGATTAGTAGCAAATCAAGATCCTATTAAAATAAGCAATTCCTTTCGCAAAATGGTTAAAAGTTTAATACCTTCTGACTGTAAAGTTTCATTCGGTAATCGTGATGCTTCCAAAGCTAGCCAGATGAATACTTCATCACCTGAGTTCGAAAAAGCGAGACAAGCAATTTCTCAGGAATGGGACATTGAGGCAGCCTTTATTGGCAGCGGTGGATCAATTCCAATTGCTGGCTATTTTCACGAAATTACAGGAGTTGATCCAATGCTGATAGGATTCTCAAAAGATGATGATCAAATTCACAGTCCAAATGAAAAATATGATCTTGAGAGTTTTCGAAAGGGTATTAGAAGTTGGGCGAGGGTCATAAACTCCTTTTCTGAGTTGCAAAATGTTTGATGATTTTAAAAAGGTTAGAGCCAAGGTTAATGATGTTGAAATAAACTTTAAGATCAGAAACATTCACAAATCACGTGAAAATGCGATTTTATTCCTTCATGGTTTTCCACAAACTCACGCAATGTGGGCAGGGATAGCAGATCAGTTTGCGGAAGATTACCCAATTATCTGTTCAGATTTACGTGGATATGGTGACTCAGAAAAACCTTTAGGTGTTGATAATTTCACTTTCAGGCGTATGGCTGAAGATCAATTTGGGTTAATGTCTCATTTGGGATTTGAAAAGTTTCATGTTGTTGGCCACGACCGAGGAGGTCGGGTGGCTCACAGAATGGCTCTAGATAATACAGATAGATTAAAAACTATTACTTTGATGGATATCGTCCCAACAAGGCTGTTGCTTTCTGAGCTTACAACTCAGGTTGCTAAAAGCTATTATCATTGGTTATTTTTGGCTCAACCGTCTCCTTTCCCAGAAAGATTGATCACTTCGGATCCTGACTACTTCTATGAGTCATGTCTTTTAGGCTGGGGAGCGGCGAACCTTGATGACTTTGATATTGAAAAACTTAGGGAATATAGAAAATCTTGGGGAAACGCAGACACAATCCGAGCTATGTGTGATGATTATAGAGCTGCTATAGAATTTGATTGGAAGCACGATAACAAAGATCACAATCGGTGCCTTGATATTCCAACATGTTTAATGTGGGGAAAGGTTGGAGCAATGGCAAAACACTACGATATTCCGGCGACTTGGAAAAAAAGTTTTACAAATATTCATCAGGCGCCAATAGATGGAGGGCATTTTTTTCCTGATCAGTACCCTGAAGAAACTTTCACTGCTTTATCCTCGTTTGTTAGCAACAATCTCGGTTAACGCGTCAAATGGGACATAGCCCCGAATTAGTTCATCCTTCAATACAAAAGTCGGAGTTCCGCTTATTTTAAGTTTTTCAGCAAGATTTCTAGTATCTGCGATTATTCCCTTAACTTCGGGACTTTCCATGGCATCTTGAACTAGTTTTTTATCCAAATTTAAATTGTTTATTATTCGATCAAATGCTTTTGTGCTGGGTGCAGCTTTCATTTTAATCAATATATCATGAACAACTTTATAAGCTTTGTCGCCATGGGCGATTTTTACAGCCAACGCAAATTTCGACATTTTTAAAGAGTCGTCGCCAAGAATAGGAAATTCTTTAATTATGAAGCGAATGTTTCCATCTGTGCTGAGTAGCTTTTCAACCTCACCGTGTGCTTTTTTGCAATAACCACATTTGTAATCAATAAATTCAACAAGCGTAATATCCCCGTTGAGGTTTCCGCCAACGAATGAATAGCCATCGTCAAATATGGCTCTTTTGTAATTTTTGACTAATTCAAAGTCGGATTGTATTGCTGCTTGCTGTTCCTTTTGCCTGAGTACTTCAACTGCTTCCATTATTATTTCTGGGTTCTCGAGAATATAAAGTCTAATTTCGTTATGAAATAAAGCTCGTTCTTTATCGCTCATTTTAGAAAGATCTAGAGCAAATGAGTGAGACGCTAACAAAAGAAAAAAAGAAAATACTGCTCTAAGCATGTGATAAGCTTACTACCTCTAACCGATTATTTTAGTTTTCTTAGATTTTTTTTCAACTTGATGTGCTGGACAAACGTTCTCAAACCCTATTTTGATGAAGTAAAGCAATTGTCAGATAGTGCAACCTGTTAAAATGAAATAAAAATATAAAAATGAGAATTTGTTTTAACTTTCTTGCTAACTTAAGCAGATTTATTCGAAACCACTTGTATTTAGAAAAACCGAGAAAGTAATCGCATGAAACATTCAGTGAGAGGAAACATAGATCCATTCATTGTTATGGATGTTATGGAAAAAGCTAGAAAGGCAGAAGAAAATGGCCGCAAAATTATTCATTTGGAGGTTGGTCAACCTAGTACTGCAATACCTTTTGGAGCTTTAAGAAGAACTTCGCATATAATGAAACGTGACCCTCTTGGGTATACAGTGGCTCTAGGTTTGCCAGAATTAAGAAAAAAAATATCGGGGTTATATGGTCGTTGGTATAATTTAGATCTGGACCCTGCGCGAGTGGTCATTACGTCGGGTTCATCGGGAGCTTTTATACTCTCTTTCATTTCTCTTTTTGATGTGGCTGCGAGGGTAGGAATTGGTGCTCCGGGGTATCCTAGTTATCGTCAAATTTTGAAGTCACTTGGAATGTTGCCGGTGGATATAAAAACTAGTTTGGAAAATAAGTTTCAACCTACGAAAAATGATATCTTGTCAAACAGCTTAGATGGTTTGCTTGTTGCATCACCTTCAAATCCATCCGGTACTATGCTAGATCAGAATGAACTCGCTGAGTTAATTGAAACTTCTAACTCTGTCGGAGCAAATTTTATTAGTGATGAAATATATCATGGTGTTCAATATGACAAAAAAGCAGTTTCTGCTTTGGAAATTACCGACCAGTGTTATGTGATAAACTCTTTTTCAAAATTTTTTTCGATGACTGGATGGCGAGTTGGTTGGATGGTGGTTCCTGAAGATCACATAAGAGTGGTAGAACGTTTGGCACAAAATTTATTTATTTGCCCGCCCCATATTTCGCAAGTTGCAGCTCTAGAGGCTTTATCATGTGAAAAAGAACTATCGCAATATATTGAAATATATCGTAAAAACCGTCAAATCATTATGCATGAGTTACCAAAAATAGGTTTTCAAAATTTTGCTCCACCAGATGGAGCTTTTTATTTTTACGTAGATATCTCTAGATACAGCGATGACAGCTTATCATTCTGCGATGATGTCTTGGAGGAAGTTGGGGTGGCGATCACCCCAGGCGTAGACTTTGATCCAGAAAGGGGCAATACCACAATTAGAATTTCTTATGCTAGATCGACTGATGAAATATCCGAGGGTATAAATAGGCTTGGTAATTTTATGAAAAAACGAGGGTATTTTTGATAAAACTTTTTCCTTCTTTTTTATTTTTGTTTTTAGCCACTCCTCTAGTCTCAGAGGTTAGTTTTGCCAGATTAATCAAAGAAAACTCCTTTGCTAAAGATCGATTTTTCGGCGGCATTGAGATTAATCTACAACTCAGTCAGGGCGTACCTTATAAAATTTGGATGGAGCGAGATCCGTTACGTCTAATAATTGATTTCAACGTATTAAACTTTAATGGAATAAATCTGGAAAAAATAAATCAAAGCAAGAACATTAAATCAATTGAAATTAAAGAATTGGATACTGAATGGTCGAGGCTTTCATTTCATCTTGCAGATTATTGTGCTATCGAAAACACTCAGATGAGCATTAGTCCACAAGATAATAGCGCTTCACTATCAATTTTTCTGAAATCGATATCTGAAGGAATGTTCAGTTTAACAGACAAACCGAACAAAAATTTTTCTAGTAATAAAATTTCTGCCATTGAAAATAATGATTTTGTGGTAGTTTTAGACCCTGGACATGGCGGTAGAGATCCTGGAGCAGAAGCTGGGGGCTATCGGGAGTCAAGCCTTATGTTAGAATTAGCTGAGGCGGTAAAAGAAAGTTTAATTCGAAATACTGATTTTAAAGCGGTTTTGACGAGAACAGAAGATAAGTTTCTTTCTCTTGAAGATAGAATAACAATTGCAAGTCAATCCGATGCAAATCTTTTTATTTCATTGCATGCTGATGCTGTGATCGAGGGGGAGGCAAGCGGAACAACTGTATATCTCTTAAGTGATAAGGCCACTGATAAAATGAGCGCCCAGTTAGCTTCAAGGCATGATAGATCAGAAATTTTGAAGGGTGTTGATCTTAGTGGTCTAGATAGTCAAGTTGCTTCTGTATTACTGGATATGGCTAGACAAGAAACAAAACCAAGAAGTGAGGCTGTTGCTTCTTTTATTCTCAAAGTTTTCAAGGAAAAAATTACTGAGTTAAGTTCTCAACCATTACGATACGCAGCATTTTCTGTGCTGAAATCTCCAGATATTCCTTCAATTCTGATAGAGGCTGGTTTTATGTCTACCTCTTCTGATCTACAAAACCTTACTACGAAGAAATGGAGAAAAGAATTTGCAGACTCACTTACCGAAGCGATATCTCGCTGGTATGTGCGAGATAAAGAGAATAAGGTTTTATTGAGGGAATAGTTGAAGTTTTCTATATATTTACGCGCAACGTTGTATCATGTATTTTTGACCATGAAAGAATTCATTTCTATAATTCAGAGGCTTTGGGTAAAGTTTGGTTAGACCTCTAATAAATATCATTGGATCGGTTTTTACCATCATAACTTTGGGTGCAATAGGCGTTGCCATAACTATTGGGGCAGTGTTTTGGATATATGGCCGTGATCTTCCCAGTCATGAATCTCTGTCGCAATATAAACCGCCCACAATAAGTAGAATTTATTCTGTTGAGGGACAAATAATTGATGAGTTTGCTCGAGAGCGTAGGCTTTTTACGCCCGCTGGTGAAATCCCAAATTCAGTGAAAAATGCCTTCATATCTGCAGAAGATAAAAATTTTTACTCTCATCCTGGATATGATGTTCGAGGTATAATATCTGCTATTGTCGACGCAGTTCGTTCAGGTGGACAGGTAGTAAGGGGGGCGTCAACAATAACTCAACAAGTGATGAAGAACTTTTTGTTAGATGGGTCCCGTCAAGCTGAGCGAAAAATAAAGGAAATAATATTAGCGACACGTATAGAAAACACCATTCCTAAGAATAAAATATTAGAGCTTTATTTGAATGAGATATTTTTAGGGCAAAATTCTTATGGTGTAACAGCTGCAGCTCAGACTTATTTTAATAAAACTTTGGACCAATTGGCTCCCCATGAAGCGGCATTTCTTGCAGCTCTGCCAAAAGCCCCTTCAAAATTTCATCCAGTGAGGAAAAAAGATCGTTTGCTGGAGAGAAGAAACTATGTTCTCCGAGAAATGTGGCAGAATGGTTATCTCACTGAGATTGAATATAAATCTGAATTAAATATGCCTCTAAAATCTGTACAAAACGGTGATTTTACGTCATTTAAATCTTCTCTCCCCCCGCGTGATTATTTTACAGATGAAATTCGTAGACAACTAAGTAGAAATTTTGGTGAAGAGGAATTTTTTACCTCCGGTATGACGGTCCGAGCAACTCTTGATCCAGAAATGCAGAGTGTTGCTGCTCTAGCGCTACAGAGAGCGCTGGAGACCTATGATCGACGGCAAGGTGTCTGGAGAGGAACAGGATTAAAATTAATGGACGAACAAATGGAAAATTGGAGAAATGCTCTGGCTGAACTTCCTTTGTCTCGTAAAATAAGCTTAGATGGCCAATGGTTTCCAGCTGTTGTTTTGGGTTTCAAAGGCAACAGTGCTATTATAGGAATAGAGGGTGTTCCAGATGACCCCAGAGGTCACTATATTTCTTTCAAAGACGTTACTTGGGCTCATAAAAAAAGCGATAGCACAATCAATCCTCCAAAAGCAAAAAAAGCTCAAGATCTCTTGTCTTTGGGCGATGTTGTTTATGTAAGAGCATTACTTAATGAAAATAAAGAATTTGAGAGGTGGACACTAAGACAGATAAGTGAAGTCCAAGGGGCTTTTATGGCTATGGATGTCAACACTGGGCGTGTGCTTGCGATGCAAGGCGGGTTTGATTATGACAATTCGGTTTTTAATAGAGCTACACAAGCAGATCGTCAGCCGGGTTCAAGCTTTAAGCCTTTTGTTTACGCATCTGCATTAGACAGTAAGTACACCCCTGCAACTGTAGTAATAGACGCGCCAATTGAATTTAATACGCCAGAAGGTCTGTGGCGGCCAAAGAATGCCTCAAGTAAGTTTTATGGGCCAACACCACTTCGAACAGGTATTGAAAAATCAAGAAATTTAATGACGATTAGGGTCGCTCAAGATGTGGGCATGGAAACCATAGCGGATTATGCGGAACGTTTTGGTGTTTATAAAAATATGCGGCCTTATTTGGCTAATTCGTTGGGTGCAGAAGAAACCACTCTTTACAAAATGGTTGCAGCATATTCGATGTTTGCGAATGGTGGAGAGCGAGTGGAGCCAACTTTAGTTGACCGTATTCAAGATAGATACGGTAAAACTGTTTATAGGCATGACTTAAGAATATGTAATGAGTGTGAGAAAGATAATCTTTCAGCAGGTTTTGGGCCCGAAATTATTTCGGATCGAGAAAGAATAATGGATGCTATCACAGCATATCAACTTACTTCTATGATGCAAGGGGTTGTTACTAGAGGTACCGCTTCTCGAACAGTAAAATTGCCAGTTCCTGCAGCAGGTAAAACGGGCACTACCAATGAAGCTAAAGATGTTTGGTTCGTGGGTTTTACTAGTAATATAGTCGCAGGTTGCTACATAGGCTTTGATATTCCTGCACCGCTTGGGCGAGGAACAGGAGGCGGTAGTACGTGTGGTCCAGTATTTAACGAATTTATGCTAGCAGCTACCAAGAAATATGGTGGCGGTAATTTCAAGGTGCCAGATGGAGGGCAATTTATTAATCTGCATCGCCTGACCGGCGATCGGTTAGATCAAAATGCTGAAGGCGATTTTGTGGTTGCTGAATATTTTAGAGATGGAGAAGAACCGACTTTTGGTGATGCTGTTAATGGGGGGTTCGCGATGGGAAGCAATATCGACCTTTATTCTGAAGAGGATGTGCAATTTATTGATACTACAAGCTCTGAAGGAGCAATAGTCACCTTTGGGGGAACGGCAAGCCTCGGAACTCTGACTTCAGGCGGCCTTTATTAAAGCGGTTACACTAAAATAAAGTAAAGAGAAACTTATGAGAGCAGATATAGAAAATTTGGTTACGTCTGTTGAAAAATCTTTAGAATTACTTCGGCAGAGAATGGATTGGGATACTGTCTCTCACCGTCTTGAAGAGTTTGACGCCCGTGTTGAAAACCCAAATCTCTGGGATAACCCGGAGGAGGCTCAGAAGTTGATGCGAGAGCGACAGACATTATTAGATGCGATGGAGGGTCATAATCAAATCAGAGATGATCTATCATATAATATTGAGATGATCGCATTGGGTGAGGAAGAACAGGACAGCGAGATAGTTGGTGAAGCTGAAAAAGCTATTAGTCTTTTGGCAAAAATTGCGGCATCTAAAGAGCTTGAAGCTCTTTTGAATGGTGAGGCTGACGCAAACGATACTTTTTTGGAAATTCATGCAGGTGCGGGTGGTACAGAAAGTTGCGACTGGGCTGCAATGTTGGCGCGTATGTATTTAAGATGGGCTCAAAAAACTGGCTATAACGTGGATTTGCAGTCTGAAACTCCAGGGGAAGAAGCCGGTATAAAGTCTGTAACCTATAAAATTAGTGGCCATAATGCCTATGGGTGGTTGAAATCTGAGAGTGGCGTTCATAGGCTTGTACGAATTTCTCCTTTTGATAGCTCAGCAAAGAGGCATACTTCTTTTTGTTCAATTTGGGTGTACCCAGTTGTAGACGATAATATTGATATTGAAGTTAACCCAGCAGATATTCGAATTGATACTTTTCGTTCTTCAGGCGCTGGTGGGCAACATGTCAACACGACCGACTCTGCAGTCAGAATAACGCACCATCCAACGGGAATTGTTGTTACCAGCTCAGAGAAATCTCAGCATCAAAATCGTGATATCGCAATGAAAGCTCTCAAATCGCGCTTGTACCAATTAGAATTAGATCGCAGAAGTGCTGCGGTCGTCGAGGCCCATGAAAATAAAGGTGATGCGGGCTGGGGTAATCAAATAAGATCCTATGTCTTGCAACCTTATCAAATGGTCAAAGATCTTAGAACAGGACATGAAACCTCTGATACAAAGGGAGTATTAGATGGTGATTTAGGCGATTTTATGGCCGCAACTTTGGCAATGAATGTTTCTGGAAAATCTAGAGCCGAAGCAAAAGATACTGATTAATTTAAGATTTTAACTCCAAATAAAAGATAAATTTTTGAAAACTGAGAAATCAATAACAGAAGAAATTGAATTCAGGCTTGGGCAAATTCGTAAATGGAACCCCAAAGTAAATGCTATTGTATCAATACGAGAAGAAACTGAGATTTTGGAAGAGGCTTATTTCAAAGATAAGTTACCTTTAGAGGATCGTGGTGTTCTTCATGGTGAAATTATAGCAATAAAAGACTTGGCAAACGCAAAAGGTTTCAGAACCACACAAGGCTCACCAATTTTTGCCAAAGACTTTGCTTCGAAGGATGATATAGTAGTTGCTAGAATACGAGCTGCCGGAGCCATAATAATTGGGAAAACCAATACACCAGAGCTTGGATTGGGTAGTAACACGTTTAACCCAGTATTTGGAGTTACTAAAAATCCTTATAACTTTCAAAAATCGGCTGGAGGATCTTCAGGAGGAGCTGCAGTAGCTTTGGCTTGTGATATGCTTAGGTTTGCTGATGGGTCCGATATGATGGGATCTCTTAGAAATCCTGCCGCTTGGAATAATATTTATGGAATGCGACCTACATGGGGCCTAGTGCCTAGTGAGCCCGGCGATGATGTATATCTACATAAGCTATCCACAAGTGGACCTTTGGCAAAAAACCCAAGGGATTTGGCGAGGTTATTGAAAGTTATGGCTGGAAAAGACGAACGCCAACCGAATGGAGTTCCTTTCTTTGAAGTTGATACTTCTTTCAGTTCTGCGTCATTGAAAGATATAAAAATAGCCTCTTTTATGCGATGGGATCTTCCTTTTGAGGACGGAATAAGAAATTTAACTGATCAGGCGTTGAAAAGGTTTGAAGCTCTTGGTGCGTCAGTAGAAGTCGTCAATTTGCCTATGTCTATGGAAAAGGTTTGGGAGGCATGGATAACTTTACGTTCTTGGTCAATTTCGAATTCGCTTTCTGAAGAATTTAAAGATCAAGACAAACGTAAATTAATGAAAAAACCATTGCTCTGGGAGATAAATCGAGGCCTTTCGCTCAAAAGTGAAGATATAGTTCAAGCATCCAAAATCAGAAGTGAATGGTTTGAAAAAATGGCGCTTCTACTTAGTAAATATGATGCTGCCGTTTTGCCCTCGGCGCAAGTGCAACCATTTGATATAGATAAAGAATACCCGGAAACAATTTCAAATTTTTCTTTAGATACATATCATAGATGGATGCAAGTTGTTGTCCCCGCTAGTTTGATTGGTCTTCCAGCAATTAGTCTTCCTGCTGGTTTTTGTGAAAATAATTTACCATTTGGAATTCAATTAATTGGAAGGCAGTTTTCTGATAATCACCTTTTGCAAATTGCCGAGTGTTGGCACAGAGCCACGAATTTTCCAGAAAAATATCCACCGAGTTTAATTAATTAAAAAGATTGCAAGCAGTCACTGAGGCAGATATCTGCAAACAAAAAAGAGGAGTTATTCGTGGTTAGAGCTTTAGTATGCCCGGGACAGGGGGCCCAGAGTATAGGAATGGGCAAATCCCTTGCAGAAGAATATTCTACAGCCAAAGCTATATTTGAAGAAGTTGATGAAGCATTGGGCGAAAAACTATCAAATTTGATTTGGGAGGGCGATATTGCGGACTTGACCCTAACTCAGAATGCTCAACCAGCTTTAATGGCAATGAGTTTGGCAGTGTTAAGAGGTTTAGAAAGCGAAGGGTTTGATATATCTAGCTGTTCCTATTTAGCTGGTCATTCTTTAGGTGAATATTCTGCTCTTGCTATGAGTAAAGCGATTTCAGTTTCTGACGCAGCAAGATTACTGAGAGCTAGAGGCCTAGCGATGCAAGATGCTGTTCCTGTCGGCCAGGGGGCGATGGCTGCTATTCTTGGACTTAATTTTGAGGCGGTGCAATCTCTGACTAATTTAGCACAAGCGCAAGCGTCAGGTATATGTCAGGCTGCTAATGATAATGATCCATCGCAGGTTGTAATTTCTGGTGAAAAATCTGCTGTTGAGTTGGCAATTGACCTTGCTAAGGAAGAGGGCGCAAAAAGGGCCATTATGCTTCCTGTAAGTGCACCATTTCATTGTGAACTGATGGCTCCTGCCGCTGAGCAGATGAAAATTAAATTAGACTCCATAAAAATAGATACACCAATCCTTCCGATTATATCAAACGTTAGTGCTGAAGCAATCTCAGATCCTGATACAATAAAAAAATTACTCGTAAGTCAGGTTACCGGATCTGTCCGTTGGCGTGAATCTGTTTTGTGGATGGTAGCAAACGACGTGGACGAAATTTGGGAAGTAGGATCAGGTAAGGCTTTAAGTGGTATGATAAGACGCATTAATAAAGATATTAGCTTAAAGAATTTTTCTTCAGCTGAAGATATTAAATCAGCTGTATTTTAAATATAAGGAATCGATAAATGTTTGAACTTAAGGGTAAAAAAGCACTCATTACGGGAGCATCAGGTGGGATAGGTGGGGAAATAGCGAGAACGCTTCACAAAGCGGGTGCTGATATTGCAATTAGTGGTACTCGCCTAGAAAGTTTAAATTCTTTGGCCGACGAAATAGGCTCAAACCTTCAAATTTTTCAATGTAATCTTAATGACCCTGTTGCTATTGATGACCTCTTGAAAACTGCTTCTGAGAAAATGGGTGAAATTGACATTTTGATCAACAATGCGGGTATTACTCGCGATAATCTATTTATGCGAATGTCAGATGAAGAATGGCTGGATGTTTTAAATGTAAATTTAACAGCTACCATGAAACTCTGCAAAGGTATGATACGTGGAATGATGAAAAATAGGTGGGGACGAATAATCAACATCAGTTCAGTAGTAGGTACGACAGGTAATCCAGGTCAAGCTAACTACGCGGCTTCTAAGGCTGGAATGGTAGGGATGTCCAAGTCATTAGCTTTTGAGGTGGCAAGTCGTGGTATTACAGTAAATTTAATTGCTCCAGGATTTATTGAGACAGCTATGACCGATAAGTTAAATGATGATCAAAAAAGCAACATAATGAAACAAATTCCAGCAGGAAGAATGGGTATGGCAACTGAAATAGCATCTGCTGCACTATATCTAGCTAGTAATGAAGCAAGTTATGTAACTGGCGCCACACTTCATGTTAATGGTGGCATGGTCATGGTCTAAATATTCCACTTTATTCTAGGATATTTTTAAATTTACCATTCTTTTTATTGCAAAACATTTGCTAATTTAAAATCTTATGTTATAGCGCTCGTGAAATATAAGTGTTTAGCTTTTTTCATAGAATATCAGCTTGCACTCTTTTGAATTTATAACCGCCCAATAGGGTCAAATCCTTAATATTTTGAGGAAAAAATCGGGTCTTAGCCCAGCAGTATAAGGAAAAAACGATGAGCGATACCGCAGACCGCGTTAAAAAAATTGTTGTTGAACATTTAGGCGTTGATGAAGATAAAGTAGTCGATAACGCTTCATTTATTGATGATTTAGGCGCCGACAGCTTGGATACGGTTGAGTTAGTAATGGCTTTTGAAGAAGAGTTTGGAATTGAAATACCAGATGATGCTGCTGAAAACATTCAGACATTTGGAGATGCTGTTAAGTTCATCGGAGATGCTGCTTAAATAAGCAATTAGAATTCTAAAACCCTCGCTTATGCGAGGGTTTTTTATTTGTTTCGTTATTGAATGTGAGCAACACTTGCCCTGAAGGGTTTTTGCGCGCTATTACCAGACATATAAGCTAAAAAGGGTATAAAATGCGTCGAGTAGTTATTACGGGTTTGGGATTAATATCACCCCTTGCTAGTGGGGTTGAGAAAAGTTGGTCGCGTATACTCAACGGGGAATCTGGTGCTAGTTTAATAACCCGCTTTGACGCCGACCGAGTTGCAACAAAGTACGCTTGTGAAGTTCCTATCGGCGATGGTTCAGATGGAACCTTTAATGCTGATAATTGGATGGAACCAAAAGAAAGAAGAAAAGTAGATGATTTCATCTTATATGGTATTGCAGCGTCTGAAATGGCAGTCAGGGATGCGGATTGGAAACCCACCGATCAGGCTAGTTTGCTTCGTACTGGTGTAATGATTGGTTCTGGTATTGGAGGTCTCAATTCTATAGCGGAAACCGCAGTGATGATAAAAGAACGTGGTCCAAGGCGAATATCACCTTTTTTTATACCAGGAGCACTAATTAATTTAATCTCTGGACAGGTCAGTATCCGCTTTGGTTTTAAAGGTCCTAATCATTCGGTTGTTACAGCTTGTTCAACTGGAGCTCACGCAATCGGTGATGCGGCTAGGCTGATCGCTTCAGATGACGCGGATGTTATGATTGCGGGGGGTGCTGAAGCTGCAATATCCGAAATAGGAATTGGTGGTTTCAATGCCTGTAAGGCGTTATCGACCAAAAGAGCTGATGATCCAACGAAAGCATCTCGACCATATGATATAGACCGTGATGGTTTTGTGATGGGTGAGGGGGCTGGAATTGTCGTTCTAGAAGAATATGAACATGCTGTAAATCGAGGAGCCAAAATTTATGCTGAAGTTGCTGGATATGGATTATCTGGAGATGCCTACCACATAACGGCGCCGTCTGAAGATGGTGAAGGTGGAGAAAGGTCTATGATAGCGGCGCTTAAAAAGGCCAATATTGAACCAGAACAAATCGATTATATTAATGCTCACGGAACATCGACAATGGCGGATGTTATTGAATTAGCTGCAGTTGAGCGAATGATGGGTGAGGCTGCAGGTAAATTGACGATGTCATCTACCAAGTCATCTACTGGTCATTTATTGGGTGCTGCTGGAGCAATAGAGGCCATATTTACGACTTTGGCAATTCGAGACCAAGTCGCTCCACCGACAATTAACTTGGATAAACCGGCCGTATCGACCCGTATCGACCTAGCCGCAAATAAAAAGGTTTCAAGAGAAATTAACTTTGCTATCTCTAATTCCTTTGGCTTTGGGGGAACGAACGCAAGTTTACTTTTGGCGAAAGTATAAAATGTGGCGCAGCGCTGCATCTAACCTAATTTCTTTGCTAGTAGTTCTAATGCTATTATTTGGCGGGCTGGGGCTAACAGCTAAGTCTTTTTATACCTCTGCTGGCCCTTTGGAGACGCCTATATGTGTTCGGATCCCATCTGGCAGCTCATTTCGTAATATTTCAGAAGACTTGGAGAAAAAGGGTGCGTTACATTCGGCTTGGTTTTTTAGAGTAGGTGTCCGATATCAGGAAAAAGAAACTAAATTAAAAGCAGGTAGTTTTCTTATCCCCGTTAATGCATCAATGCAGGACATCTCGAATATTGTCACAAAAGGAGGAGCAAATACCTGTGGTACAGAAATAATCTATGCAGTAGGCATAGTCTCAACTACTATTCGCGTCCGTGAGCTAAACCCTGAGACTTCGCAGTTTGAGGAAAAGTTTGTTTTTAAATCTACTGATAAACAGCCAATGGCTTTTAATTCTCTTGTTACTGATGAAAGTACGCGAAATCGAATGGTAGTAGCAGAAGGTGCTACATCTTGGCGTATTGTGCAGGCTCTAAATGAAATTTCTTACCTAACTGGAGAGATAAAAGAAATCCCGCAAGAAGGGAGTTTAGCTCCGGATAGTTATGAATTTGGTCAAAAAGACTCTAGATTAACAATCTTAAAAAGAATGGAAGTAAAACAAGACAATGTTTTACAAGAGGCCTGGCAATCCAAAATGGATGGTTTACCTTTAAAAAGCCCAGAAGAAGCTTTGATTTTAGCTTCAATCATTGAAAAAGAGACGGGACTCAAAAGTGAGCGACGGGTTATAGCGAGTGTTTTTATCAATAGACTTAAAAAGGGTATGCCTCTTCAGACTGATCCAACAGTAATTTATGGAATTACTAAAGGTAAGGGAATACTAGGTCGAGGACTGCGTCAAAGTGAACTCCGTAAGGATACCCCATGGAATACTTATTTAAGAGGTGGATTACCTCCTACTGCAATTGCGAATCCTGGTGCGGAAAGCATTTTTGCAGCTTTAAACCCAGACGATACGGAATTCATATTTTTTGTTGCTGACGGTACTGGCGGTCATGCATTTTCCACTAATCTTATTGATCATAATAAAAATGTGGCGAAGTGGAGAGAGTTTGAAAAAAATAACAAAGACTAGTCTTTTGTGAGTTTTTTAACGTATTAGTTGAGATTGAACCTGATAAGCACTATATAAAACCAAGAGCAATTAGGTGAAGTATATGGAAAAGCCAGAAGAAAATTATGCGCAGATAGACCCTGTTTGGGATAGAGTGCGCCATGAAGCCTTGGAAGCCGTAAAGGAAGAGGCGGCAGTTGGTGGATTTATTCATACTAACATTCTTCAGCATTTTTCTTTTGAAAATGCTTTGGCTCATCGAATTGCTTCAAAGCTTGCGTCTTCGGAAATCTCTGAACAGACGCTACGGGATATTTGTTTTAGAGCTATTTCTCAAGCTTCTCAAATTGCTAATTCTGCAAGAGCTGACGTAATGGCTGTTGTAGATAGGGATCCGGCTTGCAGCAGTTATATGCAGCCGCTTCTCTTTTTTAAGGGTTTTCTTGCAGTACAAGCCTACAGAGTATCAAATTGGTTATGGACAGACGGACAAAAAAATCTCGCCTATTTTTTTCAGATGAGAACTTCAGAGGTTTTTGGGATAGATATCCATCCCGCAGCTAAAATAGGTAAAGGTCTAATGATCGATCATGCTCATTCAATTGTTGTTGGCGAAACTGCCGTTGTTGGTGATAATGTATCCATGCTTCATTCTGTTACGCTGGGAGGAACCGGCAAGGAAGATGAGGATCGTCATCCAAAAATAGGGGATGGAGTGATGATTGGTGCAGGAGCAAAGGTGCTTGGTAACATAAAAATTGGAAATTGCTGTCGTATCGCGGCTGGATCCGTTGTTTTACAAGAGGTTCCAGCAAAAAAAACGGTAGCTGGTGTTCCAGCTAAAATAGTTGGAGAGGCTGGATGTACAACCCCCTCGATAAAAATGGATCAGATTTTAAACTCAGAATGATCGTTACGATAACATGAGTAAAGGGTCTTCTAAAAGTTTCGTGATATTTTGAAGTAGTTCGGCTCCTAAGGCCCCATCAATTGAACGATGATCAACGGAAAGTGTTAGAGACATAACATTTGCGACTATTATTGAGTTGTCTTCGTTAACTATCGGCTTTTTGATACCTGCACCCACTGCTAGTATTGCTCCGTGTGGTGGATTTATGACGGCATCAAAATTATCTATTCCAAACATACCTAAGTTTGAAATAGCAAAACTACCGCCCTGATACTCATTTGGTAAAAGCTTTTTTGACTTTGCCCTTGCTGCTAGCTCTTTCATTTCATTCGACAGATCAGACAAACCTTTTTTCTCGGCATCTCTAATGATGGGTGTAAAAAGACCGCCTTCTACCGACACAGCAACGGCAATATCTGATGGAGTTAATTGAAGAATCTTGTCATCAGCCCAAACTACATTGGCCTTAGGTACAGACTGAAGAGCTAATGCACACGCTTTTATTATGAAATCATTTATCGATAATTTTTTGTTTTTGTCGAGCAAGTGTTCATTCATTCTCAATCTTACGGAAAGTAGTTCATCTATTTTCACTTCTTTTCTTAAATAAAAATGCGGAACCGTTTGTTTTGCTTCAGTGAGCCTCGCGGCTACTGTTTTTCTCATACTATTTAATGGTATTTCTTTAAATTCTCGATCAGAATATAGCATTTCTATCGATGACTTAGAACCTTGATTAACAGCGGGTTGTGCCTTTATGTGCGTGAAATTTTCTTGAACTTTATTTGAACTCGAAACGCTTAAACTTAGAATATCGTTTTTAACTATTCTACCATTAGGGCCAGAACCACTGATGTTTTCTAAGTCCAATCCTTTTTCTTTGGCTAATCTTTTTGCAAGAGGGGTGGCAAAAATTCGTTTTGAAGAAGTCTTAGCGATATTAGTTGAGATTTGTTCTACCTGTACAATTGCTTCTTCGGTGTTGTTTGTTTTAGTTTCTTCTTGAACAATTAAATTTGTAGTCTCACTCGCTTCAAGTTGCTCACCATCATCTAAAATAATGGCAATTGGGCTGTTGACTTTGACCCCTTCACTGCCTTCAGAAACCAAAAGTTTTCCCACAATTCCTTCATCAACTGCTTCAAATTCCATAGTTGCTTTGTCAGTCTCAATTTCGGCAATAAGATCACCACTTTCTATTCTGTCCCCCTCTTTAACAAGCCATTTTGCTAGCGTTCCTTCTTCCATTGTGGGAGACAGTGCGGGCATTAATATATTTACAGACATTGATGCTCTCCTCTACCTGTAGCAAACTTTTTTTGCAGCATTTACAATCTCTTCAGTCGTTACAAGGGCAAGTTTTTCTAAGTTGGCGGCATAGGGCATTGGTACATCCTTACCGGAACAATTTATTACAGGAGCATCGAGATAGTCGAATGCATGTTCCATTATGTAAGCGGATAGATGGTTTCCTATTGAAGCAATGGGAAAACCCTCTTCCACAGTTATACAACGATTTGTTTTTGAAACTGATTGAATTAATGTTTCATAATCAATTGGTCTGATAGTTCTTAAATCTATGACTTCTGCTTCTATACCATCTGCAGCTAATTTTTCCGCGGCTTTTAGAGCATATTGAATACCGATCCCGAATGAAACTATTGTGATATCTTCGCCTTTGCGCCAAATCCGTGCTTTTCCGAAAGGAACAACATAATCTTCGACATCAGGTACGTCAAAACTGCGCCCGTATAGAATTTCATTTTCAAGAAAAATAACAGGGTTATTATCTCTTATTGCTGATTTTAATAAACCTTTTGCATCCGATGCTGAATAAGGCGCTGCTACTTTTAGGCCGGGTATATGTGCATACCATGATGTATAATCCTGGCTGTGCTGTGCGCCGACTCTGGCTGCGGCTCCATTTGGCCCACGGAATACCATTGGGGCCCCCATCTGACCGCCTGACATATATAGTGTCTTGGCGGCTGAGTTAATTATTTGATCAATAGCCTGCATCGCAAAATTAAAAGTCATAAATTCAACAATTGGCCTTAGTCCAGCAAAAGAAGCCCCTGTAGCTATGCCGGTGAAACCATGTTCAGTAATTGGAGTATCAATAATTCTCTTTGAGCCAAATTCTTCCAATAAGCCCTGACTGACTTTATATGCTCCTTGATATTCAGCAACTTCTTCTCCCATGAGGAAAACAGTTTCATCACGTCTCAGCTCTTCAGCCATAGCATCTCGCAAAGCTTCTCTAACGGTTTGCTGTTTAACTTTCGTAGTGTCTGTCCATTCTGTTTCTATGACTAAATCTGTGGTAGCCGGTCTCGATTTTGGTTCCACTGTGTTAGTATCAGCACTTACCACGTCTTGATGCGGTACTTCGAGTATTTCTTTTTCTGAGATCTTTTCGCCGTCTTCTATCAAAATAGCTATTGGGCTATTAACCTTTATACCTTCAGAGCCTTCAGAAACTAATATTTTTCCAATAATTCCTTCGTCAACGGCTTCAAATTCCATTGTTGCCTTATCAGTTTCGATCTCAGCAAGTATATCACCTGCAGAAACAGAGTCGCCTTCTTTGATAAGCCATTTTGCTAGCGTTCCTTCTTCCATTGTAGGTGACAGAGCCGGCATTAATATTTCACTAGTCATTTGCGGTTCCTTCAAGCGTAAATATCAGTATAAAGCTCATCAAGCTCTGGCTCAGGACTCGCCTTGGCAAATTCTGCTGATTCATTTACAATTTTTTTAATTTCTTTATCAATCGATTTGAGATCATCCTCATTTGCGTGTTTGCCAGTTAACAAAATCGATCTTATGTTTTCTATGGCGTCTCTCTCTTCACGCATTTTCTGTACTTCTTCACGGGTTCTGTACTTTGCTGGATCGGACATGGAATGCCCTCGATACCTATAAGTCTTAATTTCAAGAATGTAGGGGCCTTCTCCAGACCGGCAGTGCTTTACCGCTTTATCTCCAGCAGCTTTTACAGAGAGAACATCCATTCCATCGACAGCCTCTCCAGGAATGTCAAAGCCAGCACCTCTAGTATAAATATCAGGTGTGGAGGTCGAACGCAGTTGTGACGTACCCATAGCATATTGATTGTTTTCTATTACAAAAATTACTGGTAACTTCCAAAGAGACGCCATATTAAATGTTTCATAGACTTGACCTTGGTTTGCGGCACCATCACCAAAATAAGTAAATGTTACGCGGTCGTTTTCTAAATATTTATCCGCAAAAGCAAGTCCTGCTCCTAGAGGTACTTGTGCTCCGACGATACCATGTCCTCCGTAGAAGTTCTTTTCCTTACTGAACATATGCATGGATCCGCCTTTACCCTTAGAGTAACCCCCAGCTCGCCCCGTGAGCTCAGCCATTACACCATTTGGGTCCATACCGCATGCTAGCATATGACCGTGGTCTCGATAAGAAGTAATTCTTTTATCACCCTCTTCAGCTGCTGCCTCCAATCCGACGACTACAGCTTCTTGACCAATGTAAAGGTGACAAAAGCCACCAATGAGACCCATTCCATAAAGTTGTCCAGCCTTTTCCTCAAAGCGTCTAATTAAGAGCATATCTTTATAGTAAGAGAGCAGTTCCTCTGTATTTACGTTAGTCTTTTTTTGACTTTTTCTAGATACCATTCAAGCTCACCCAAAATAGTTTAGCGTTAAACTATCTTTAAACTATTTATTTTGCAAATGCGATAGGAAAATAAAAATATAACAAAAAATAGACTTTTTTCAAAAATTCATAGGTATGCGATTTGATTTCGATTTTCGTGTAAGGGAAAATAGAGCTTTAGTTTATTGAATTATCACTTCGTCAGAGCGAATTTGGCCTAATATATCTCTGGCCTGCTCATCTAACAGATCTAAATCCAGATATTCATCAGACATTCTTAAAGTCAGGTTGCGCATTCGCTCAACTTCGTTTTGAAGCATTGCAAGTTCGGCTTCCAATTTTTGTGCGTCACTGATTATTTCTGCTCTTCGAAATAATCCGTAATCACCTTGCACTGCAGCAAACGTAAAATAAAGACCCAGCATCAATGTAACTGCGAATACAGCTAACGTAACCCAGGGAATTGATAATCTTGCTGAACTCATAACCAACCTTTAATCGCCCAATGAGTGAGCTTAGATCGATAGAATCACAGATTGATTCGCAAGGGAATCCCCTATTTTAAAAAAAATCACTTTTTTTTAAAAAACTAAGTTTTTGATGCTTCTGCTATTGAAGATACGGTTTGTTTCAGCGCCGAATTAAACTCTTCAGCACTTTGATGAATAAACAAGCTTTGCGTTAGTGCTCTAGAAAAAGAAGCGATCATTCCAAAATTTTGACTTAATCGTTTGTTTGCTTCTGATAGAGAATAGCCTCCAGATAAAGCTACAATCCTTAAGACATTAGGATGCTTTACTAAATCTTGGTAGAGGTTTTCTTTTTCTGGAAGAGTTAACTTTAGTAAAACCTTTTGTTTGGAGTTTAAATCATTCAAATTTCTAGTTAAACTTTTGTGTAGATAATCTTCAGCCTCTGATTTCTTATCAATATTGATCGTTACTTCGGGTTCAATAATAGGTGTTAATCCAGCTTCTAAAATTGTTTTCCCAATTTCGAATTGCTGGTTGACGATTTTGTCTATTCCTAATGCATTGTCTTCATCAATTACGGATCGCATTTTCGTACCAAAAATACCAAACTCGGAGGCTTTTCTAAGTGTTTTATGTAAATCTGGAATGTTTTTCATAAGACGAACACCGTTTTCTGAGTCTTTTAAACCTTTGTCGACTTTTAAAAATGGAATAACTTTTTTGCTATTCCAAAGAAATTCAGCAGTCGGAACTCCAGAAATATGACGTTCCATAGTTTGTTCGAATAATATTGCTCCCAGAATATGGCTTTGGTCAAAAGAAGGACTTGTAATTATCCGCGTACGCATATCATGGATAAGATTGAACATTTGTTCATCATCTTTGTACTGATCTTCCGAAATTCCGTATAGTTGAAGAGCTTTGGGCGTAGATCCGCCGCTTTGATCTAGTGCAGCTATAAAGCCTTCATCTTTCTGGATTCTTTCTAGTTGTTCAGTTTTAACCACATTTTTCTCCATATCGATTGAAAAAAGATGTAAGAGACCGATGGATACAATTCAATCCTGATTGCGCTATCATAACTTTTGAAAATAAATAACAATAAGAAATTTAGTTTTCTTTTAGACACAAGATCCCTGGTAATTCTTTTCCTTCTAGCCATTCCAGAAAAGCACCACCTGCTGTTGAAATATACGTGAATGAGCCGGTCACTCCTGCCTTATTTAGCGCCGACACTGTATCTCCACCTCCCGCCACAGAAATTAAATCTCCTTTTTTTGTTTTTTCAGATGCAAATTTAGCAGCCTGGCTTGTTGCTTGGTCAAATGGATTTATTTCAAAAGCACCTAACGGTCCGTTCCATAAAAGTGTTTTGGAATTGGATATACATTTTTTTATTTTATCGACCGTTAATGGTCCTGCATCCAGTATCATATAATTTTCTGGGCATTTATTACTGGCTACAACGGATGTTGGTATATTTTCTGACAGCTCTTTTGCAACAACAAGGTCAATTGGCAAAATGATTTCACATGAATATTTTTCTGCTTTTTTAAGGATTCTTAAAGCAGTCGATGTTAAGCTTTCCTCTACTAGTGATCGACCAACACTAATTCCTTTTGCCAAAAGAAAAGTATTGGCCATAGCTCCACCAATAATAATAAAATCCACTTTTTCTATTAGATTTTCGAGTAATGCAATTTTTGTAGAAATTTTGGCTCCACCAACTACTGTGGCAACGGGCCGTTCCGGCTGGTCTAGAACACTTTCCAAAGCATTAAGTTCTGCCTCCATCAATTTTCCAGCACATGAAGGCAAATGTTTTGCCAAACCTGCTGTGCTTGCATGGGCTCTATGAGACGCAGAAAAAGCATCATTGCAGAATATGTCACCAAGTGCCGCTAAGGATCGAGAAAATTTAAGGTCATTTTCTTCTTCCCCTGGATAAAAGCGCGTATTTTCAAGTAAGATAACCTCGTTTTGTTCTGCTATTTTGATGGCAGTTTCGGCACTTGGCCCTATACACTCAGCAACAAAAATAACTTTTGATTTAAGGTGTGCTTCCAATTCGTCCCGGATATGTACAAGACTTAAATTTGGCTTTCTCTCGCCTCTAGGGCGTCCTAAATGCGCCAGCAAAACTGGAGCCCCGCCGTTTTGTATTATTGTATTGATTGTGGGCACTATTTTTTTAATGCGGGTGAAGTCTGATACTTTTCCATTCACCATTGGTACATTGAGGTCAACTCGCGTTAGAACCCGCTTCCCATTTAAACTCATTTGGCTCAGTGTTTTCCAGGACATCACATTCACTCTTGCTTAAAATATGCTTTTTCAAGACATTTCTGTTTGGCTCCAAGCCATATCTTGTTCTTATGCTTTGTAAAGCGTAGTAAGGAGATAAATTTTAAAGGAGTGGCCGATGGTTAAAATTAAAGATGCAGAAAACACAATCTTAATGGAATTAAAAAATGGGACCGTTACAGTTGAACTTTTGCCAGACATAGCACCTGGTCATTGTGAGCGAATGAAAGAATTGGTTAGATCTGGTCAATATGACAATGTTTCCTTTCATCGCGTCATAGATGGTTTTATGGCGCAAACAGGTGATGTTCAATTTGGTAATATGGAAAATGAATATCAGCCACACAGAGCAGGCACTGGAGGATCAGATTTACCTAATCTGAAGGCTGAATTTTCAGGGATTCCTCACGATAGAGGAACTTTAGGAGCTGCCCGTAGTCAAAACCCAGATAGTGCTAATAGTCAGTTTTTTATCAATTTTAATGATAATCATTTTCTGAATCGGCAGTATACAGTTTATGGACGAGTAATTGAGGGAATGGACCTTGTAGATGAAATTGTCAGAGGTGAGCCGCCTGCAAATCCGGATAGAATGGTAAGTGTTAAGGTTGCTGCTGATGTATAAGGCTTTATGTTTTTTAATTTTATTTGGATCTCCACTTTTTGCAGCAAGTTTGACAATATCTGTAGATGGCGAAGCCAAGGGCGAAATAAAAATTGACCTTTTCGAAGAAGTTGCGCCATTGCATGTTACGCAAATTTTAAATTTAGCGGAGGCGGGACTTTACAATAATGTAGTTTTTCATCGTGTTATAGACGGTTTTATGGCTCAAACAGGAGATGTTGAATATGGAAAGGCAGGGAGTGATACATCTTTAGCAGGTCGTGGTGGGTCTGAACTCCCAAATATTCCAGCTGAATTTTCCGATATCGACTTTGATAGGGGTGTTGTGGGTATGGCTAGAGCTCGGAGTCCTGATAGTGCTAACAGCCAATTTTTTATAATGTTTGAAGCAGGTTACTTTTTAAACGGACAGTATACTGTTGTTGGAAAAGTTACTTCTGGAATGGAAATTGTCGACAAAATCAAAAGAGGCGAAGGACCAAATGGTTCAGTTTTAGGAGAACCTGATAAAATGGTATCTGTCGTGGCATCTGATTAAATAACTTTTTCAAATGTAAATCTTTGCATTGAAATTTATAAAATAGCTGTAACGGTCTAAAGAAGTGTAACTATAGCGTGACGCTTCTTTCCGGCAGAAAGCTTAACAGGTTTTGTAAGCATTTTGGCGGTTAAAACTAAGTTTGTGTTTGTAACTAATTTATCATCAAGCCTCGCTCCATTTTCAGCAATTAAGCGCTTTGCTTCTTTTCCAGACCTGGCTAAACCCGCTTTAACGAACGCCTGCACTATCGGTACGCCATCCGAAATTTCATTTTCTCTAAATGAAATAGTTGGCAAATCTTCACCTATTCCACCTTTTTCAAAAACTTCTGAAGAAGTTTGCGCCGCTGTTAGTGCAGCATCCCGTCCGTGCAAAAGAGCAGTGACCTCATTGGCTAAAATGATTTTTGCATCATTAACTTCTGATCCTTCCAGTTTTTCAAGACGACTGCACTCGTCCAGAGGTAGCTCCGTATATAATTTCAAAAAACGAGCCACATCAGCGTCTGTTGTATTTCTCCAAAATTGCCAAAACTCATAGGGTGATAGCATATTTGCGTTTAGCCAAATGGCTCCATCCTGAGATTTCCCCATTTTTTTACCATCAGAGGTTGTGAGTAATGGGGAAGTAAGGCCAAAAACCCGTTCGTCGGAAATACGTCGAGTCAACTCCATACCGTTGATTATGTTTCCTAGCTGATCCGAACCACCCATTTGAAGTTTGCAATTATATCTTTTGTAAAGCTCATGAAAATCATATGCCTGAAGTATCATGTAATTAAATTCTAGAAATGATAGGCTTTGCTCTCTGTCCAAGCGACTTTTGACACTTTCAAAACTTAACATTCTATTTACACTAAAATGGCGCCCAATGTCCCTTAAAAATTCTAAGTAATTCAAGTTAGACAGCCATTCATCATTATTGATCATTAAGGCGTCATTCGGCTTTTCACCATAGTCAAGATAGGCTGAAAAAACTTTTTTGATCCCGGAAATATTACCCTCAATTTGTGCCTCGCTCAGTAAAGGTCTTACATCTGCCCTAAATGAAGGGTCGCCGACTTTAGTTGTGCCCCCGCCCATGAGTGTTATAGGCTGGCCACCTGTCTTTTGTAACCATCGAAGCATCATAATTTGGATTAAACTGCCGACATGTAAAGATTGAGCGGTTGCGTCAAAACCGATGTAAGCAGCAATATTTCCATTGAGTAAAGAATTATCAAGGCCTTCATAATCAGTACATTCAGCTACAAAACCGCGCTCAATCATTATCTTCAAAAAGTCGCTTTTGGGTGCGTATGACATATGGGCCTCTTTAAATCACTGCAAAAATTTTCTACTCTCGCCTATAGCTAAGAGAAACAGTATTTAGCAAGGTAAAGTTTTTTGGAAATATTTTATTTCACTGGAATTTTTTTAAAAATATTTGAAAGATCAAAGTCGGTTTTATTGAAAAGCTAATTTCTTTCGACACTTTGCTTTCAAAACTTTTGGCTTTTCGTTAGCGCTAACACATGTTAAAGCGCATCTGTGTTTAGTAGAGGGCATTCATGGTATCTCGAGTTATACCCGTCACTTCATTTGATTTGGTCATTTTTGGTGCAACAGGCGATTTGGCGAAAAGAAAAATTTTTCCTGGATTATTTAGAAGATTTCTTGCAGGTCAAATGCCAAAGGACTCTCAAATAGTTGGTGCTGCACGATCAAGTTTATCTATCAAAACTTTCAATAATCTTGTTGAAAATTCTATTAAAAATTTCATTGAAATAAACTATAACCAAGAAGATCTTAAAATTTTTTTAAAGTGCATCAATTATGTTCAGATTGATGCAACCGGCACAAATGGATGGAATGAACTGAAAAAAGCACTTAGACCAAAAAAAACAAGGGCTTTTTATTTTTCAGTCTCACCCTCTTTATTTGGAAGTTTGGCGGAACGTTTACATAATTATGAAATTACCACTAAAAATAGCAGAATTGTTGTGGAAAAGCCTTTTGGTAGAGATCTAAAGACAGCAAAAGAGCTCAATGCAATATTGGCAGAGCATTTTACTGAAGAGCAAATCTATCGCATCGATCATTACCTGGGCAAAGAAACGGTTCAAAACCTAATGGCCATCAGGTTTGGTAATATGTTGTTTGAGCCTTTATGGAATGCTCAGTATGTCGACCATATTCAAATCACAGTTTCTGAAACTGTTGGTGTTGGCGATCGCGGTGAGTATTACGATGAGTCTGGCGCAATGAGAGATATGGTTCAAAATCATCTCATGCAACTCCTGTGTTTAATTGCCATGGAACCGCCTGCTCGGTTTGAGCCCGACTCTGTGAGAGATGAAAAATTAAAGGTTATAAGAGCACTCGACCCTGTCGCTCCGCATCATATTGTTCGCGGTCAGTATGGACCGGGCAATGAACACGCAGATTATAGGACAGGTGTACAAAATCCAAAATCCAAAACAGAAAGTTTCGTAGCTCTTAAAGTCAACATCAGTAACTATCGGTGGGCTGGTGTCCCGTTTTATCTTCGTACCGGTAAAAGACTAAAGGCGAGAACATCTGAAATAGCTGTTGTGTTCAAGGAAAAGCCCCATAGTATTTTCGGTCCAGAGGCAGGAAATCATCAAAATGCCCTCATTATTAGACTTCAACCTGATGAAGGAATTACAATGGATGTAACAATTAAAGAGCCTGGACCAGGTGGTATGCGTTTGATTGACGTTCCTTTAGATATGACATTTTCTGAAACCCTAGGCATAGACGAAAATACAGTTCCTGATGCTTATGAAAGGCTAATAATGGATGTGATAAGAGGTAATCAAACTCTATTCATGCGGGGTGACGAAGTTGAGGCGGCTTGGGCATGGACGGATCCCATAATTAAAGGATGGATAGAAAGAAACGATGTCCCAAAACCTTATGAGAGTGGGAGTTCGGGCCCGCAGGATAGTTTAACTCTTATAGAGCGTGAAGGTCGAAATTGGCGTCAAATACTTTGATCAATTTTTTAGAATATAGTGATAGAGAAGTTTTGGTTTCGCAGGTCACGCAAACCCTGGCGTGTGATTTATCGTCATCGATAGAAGAAAGAAGAAATGTTATTTTCTCTGTTCCAGGCGGCAGTACTCCTGGTCCAATTTTTGACAAGCTTTGCGAATTTGATTTGGATTGGAAAAAAGTTAGTATAATTCTTAATGATGAACGCTGGGTTCCCGAAAATAGTGAGCGTTCAAATACTAAATTATTGCGCGAACGATTATTAATTAAAAATGCTTCTGATGCGACATATATCTCTATGTTCTGTGATGCTTTAACACCGGAGCTTGGAATTCCAAAATTACAACAACAGATAGAAAGCAAATTACCCATATCAGTTCTGCTTTTTGGCATGGGAGAGGACATGCATACGGCGTCTCTTTTTCCTGGTGGTGATAATCTTGACAAAGCACTTTCCAGTGAGGCTCCAACCTTATTACCAATGCGAGCAGATGGTGCTTCAGAAGCAAGAGTAACTTTGACAGCCCCTGTATTAAATAGCTCTAGAATTAAGCATTTGGTGATTTTTGGTAAAGAAAAACGTTCTGCCTTTGAAAAAGCTATGTCTTTGCCAAGTAAGCTCGCGCCGATTTCAGCTATTTTGCCTGGAGCAAGTGTGCACTGGGCCGCATAGTTAGTGAGGTTTTAATGTTTGATCAGTTGTTCCAGCACCTTAATCAGATCAAGGACAGAAAAATCAGTTCGCTATTTGATCAGGATAAAGACCGCGTGTCTAAATTTTCGATTTTTCAGGAAGATTTATATTTTGATTTTTCCAAAACAAACATTGATGAAAAGGCATTAAAGTTACTAATCAATTTAGCCAAATCTAGACGCATTTTTGAGGCTCGGGATGCAATGTTCAGAGGTGAGCCGATAAACAGTAGTGAGGGTAGGGCTGTTTTACACACAGCGTTAAGAGATTTGAACGGTAGCCCAGTTTATGTTGATCAAACAGATGTAATGGCTTCAATTTTGCAAACCTTAGAAAAAATGATGCTTTTTGCTGAGCGTATACGGTCAGGCCAATTCACTGGTCAAGGTGGCGCCATAACAGACGTTGTTAATATTGGAATAGGAGGTTCTGACTTAGGGCCATCGATGGTAGTAGAAGCTTTGTCTCCGTATCACGATGGACCAAATTGTCATTTTATATCAAATGTTGATGGGGCTCATATCCATGACGTACTATCAAAATTAAACCCCGAAACTACATTTATAATTATTGCTTCTAAAACTTTTACAACATCGGAAACAATGCGAAATGCCCAAACTGCCTATTCTTGGATGTCTAAGAAAGTTGATAAAGCTCATTTGCAATTTGCAGCCGTTTCCTCAGCGGTTCAAAAAACTGATGAATTTGGTATTTCTCGTGATCTTGTTTTTGGATTTGAAGACTGGGTAGGTGGCCGTTACTCCCTTTGGGGTCCCATAGGACTTTCGATTATTATCGCTCTGGGAGCAAATGCATTCAAACTGCTTTTAAGTGGTGCTCACGAAATTGATACCCACTTTAAGACTGCAGATATGCAAGAGAACTTACCGGTAATTCTAGCTTTAGTAGGTATATGGCACAATCAAATTTGTGATTATTCAACCAGAACAGTATTGCCTTACGATCAAAGGCTTAGCAAACTTCCAGCCTATTTTCAGCAATTAGAAATGGAA
>NZGN01000060.1:0-8001 GCA_002691045.1 Marinovum sp. | reverse complement strand
CTTGCATTCATGAATAAGTTTGTTTTCTTAGCATAACCATCATGTCCCCAGTCTCCTATTCGTTTTTGAATATGAGCAGGAGCAAAAAAGAATTCGGTCTTTTCTCTTAACATTGCTTGCCCGAGTGCATCTTCAGCAGTTGTTTTATTATCCCAATGAGTCATCCCAACCGTAAGGCACTTAAACATGTTGTCCCCAAGCTTGCCATGAAGGGTTCCCAAAATCTCTCGATTTCCTGCCATATCTACCATTACAGTGCCCTGTGAATAGTCAATTTGTTCTAGTTGGTTATAGGAAATAACCTCATCGTAACAACCAAGATTCTCAACAAATTTTGAGTTTGTTACAGAAGTCAATCCAACTATTTTTGGTGAAATTTTTGAATCTGCAAGGCCTTGAGCCAAACCAATAGCCGTCTTGCTCGAAGCACTTATAATGATTATCTGTGATGCACCTATATATTGGTCTTCCTCTAAGGAGTCACATAAACAAAAGGCAGTAATATGGAGTGGAAATAAAAGCGCTCTGATTGGATCCATTGATGGGTCATAGTTGCTTTCACCATTAAGTCTTAGATAATTATTGTATACAGGAGGCAGCTCTTTTCGATGCTCTTTGCCATCACTAAAGCTCTGATCAGAAATTTTGACTGGGCTTAAGACCAGTGAATCTGCTGCAGGGAAATATCCAAATAACCTCTCGCCAACATCTAGATTCTGATTCTTTGATTCAACGATTTCTGCAAAACCCCACATAGGTATGCATCCCCAACTGTTGTCACTATTTTGTGCGGCTGGAAAGAATTTCCAGTATCCAATTGTGTCTCCAGCAACTCCGTAGGTAACGTTATTGGCTGTAAATGCAAAACTCTCAATTTTCAAAAGAATCTCTCCGTCTCTAATAATTGGGAGATCTGCTTTAATAATTCTTGATTTTGTAAGATCAGATTTAAGAGTTTGAAACTGATTCATAATTGCCTAAACCTTATTTTTAAATATTGATAAGCCAAAAAGAACCAATAAAATAATTAAAATATATGGTGCTCCCACTGATCCTGGAGTCATGCCATAGGTGTAAAGACCTTGTACAGCTATTTCTTCTCTGATCAATGGATAGCCAAAGGTTCTAAAAGCCCACTCGAATAGCCATAACAAATACATCAGTGGAATTAATGCTCTGTATCTAAAAATAACTATCCAACAAACTATACAAAATATGAGCTGAGCAAAGCCCCATAAAGAAAAAAATCTATAAATTAGTAGCATTGGATCAGGGTCGCCTGATATTGCTTGGAAGTTTGCAATTTGATGAAATCCATATTGCTCAAACAGCATATGAATAATTGCGCGCCATGACATTAAAAGTGTAAAAAGAATAAATCCCCATAAGGCAAATCGATGCCCTTGAAAATTATTATCAGCAATTTTTGGGAGAATATTTTTAAAAGCTAAATTTGCCATCATCCTTAATTTCGATGTTTAGTTGTCCAGCTAAACCAGCTATTCGATGTTTTTCACTTTCTAAATATTCTTCACTCGTTGCCATTTGATACATGGCTTTTCTGCTTGGATAACGAACAACTGCAACAACATCCCATAAATCCTTAACATCTCCAAGAATAAGTCTTTGGACTTCACCAGCAAAAATTGGTTCAGCGCCTACTTTAGCTAAATGAGCAATAACTTCATTAGCATAGATAGTATAGGCTTCTTCGCCAGTTAGATTGGTCTCTCTTCCATCTTCGTACTCAGCTTTATCTTTAAATGTAAGAAGATTTACAGCCAGGAAAGGCTCATCCTCTCCCAGAGCAAAACCTGCAATCTGATAAGGGGTTGGCGAAACAGCATTTGTAAAGAAATTGGATTCGTTAGAATTTGAATTATTGTTGACTAAAAAAAATGTTAAGACACTAATAATAACTAAACCTAATGAATACTTCTTCATAGGTCTCCTTCTTTAATTTCAATATTCAATTGACCCTCGAGTCCAGCTGCTCGGTGAACTTCAATTTTTTGATAGTCAGAATCCATTAACATTTCAAGCATTGCCTTCCTGCTGGGATATTGCGCAATAGCAACACTATCCCAAAGATCTTCAACCTCACCGATCATCAAGCGACTTACCCTGCCACCAAAAACCCATTTACCTCCAACTTTTGCTAGATGTTTTATGACTTCCTGCCCATAAATTGAATAAGCCTCTTTGCCTGTAAGATCCGTTTCTCTTCCGTCTTCGTACTCTGCTTTTTCTTTGAATTTTAATAAATTCAGCATAGCTATAGGTGTTTCAGTATCCCCCTCAAAAAATCCATCCATTTGAGTTTTATGAGGACGAGAGTGATTTTTTACTTTCATAGTTACTCCCCCATAGTAATTGCTTTTGCAAAGGCTGGCCTTGCCTGTATTCTTTCAACATAAGCCTTGATGTTGCCCATGTCTTCACCTACACACCCAAGTCTATTGGCCATAAAGCAAGAGTGTCCAAGCATGAGATCAGCAGCAGAAAAATTACCAATTAAATATTCTTTGTCAGCTAAGTTTTCGTTAACGGGCACCAATGATTTGGTGAGTAAGTTTTTGGCTTGGTTTAAGACAGTCTCATCCCTACGATCAGGAGGTAACAAAAGAGTCTGAACAACTATCTGATTCATTGGGGGCATTACCATACCCTCACAATAGTGATACCACTGCAAATAGTAGGGAAATTCAACAGCATCTGAGCTGGGTTTTAATCCACCATTTTTATGGCGCTCCAGTATGTAATCAATAATAGCGCCGGATTCAAAAATTGATACCTCACCATCTTCTAACACCGGGACCCTCCCCAGTGCATGCCTTGCTCTATGTTCAGGAGATTTTAGCCCTTCTTTTGTAAAAGGCATGATGTTGACCTCGTACTCCAAACCTAACTCTTCTAATAACCAGACCACACGACCAGCTCTGGTTCCTGCAACAAAGTGAACTTTTAACATTATTTTTTCCCCTTATTTTTTAACCATTTTTTCAGCATTCTTAGCAAATTCTTTTGCCTTTTCATCGTCATCCAACATGCTCTCTATCTTTATAGGAACTTCAATGCCTTTGACCATACCTGGCTGTTCGTACATAGCTTTTATCCACCTATCTAAGTTTTCAAGACCATCAACATTAATGCCGGACCATTTATGCGTTCGAACCCAGCACCAGTTAGCAATATCAGCAATTGAAAATTCTCCAGCCAACCATTCATTATCTTTTAAATGCGTATCTAAAACTTCAAAAAGTCTTCTGCCTTCATTCTGATAGCGATCAATAGCAGGTTGAATTTTTTCTGGAAAATACCTAAAAAATACATTGGCTTGTCCCATCATGGGACCAACACCACCCATTTGAAACATCAACCACTCAAGGACTTTAGCTTTTTTAGTAGGATCTGAAGAGATTAGTTTTCCTGACTTTTCAGCCAGATATATCATAATTGCACCGGATTCAAAGATAGATAAGTTATCTGCACCTTTATCAACGATCGCAGGTATTCTCCCATTGGGGCTGATTCTTAAAAAATTAGGCTTCTTTTGTTCGTTTTCCATGAGGTTAACCACATGAACCTCATAGTCCATATTTAAGGCTTCTAAAGTACATGAAACCTTGTGCCCATTAGGTGTGGGTGCTGTATAGAAATCGATCATGGTCACTCCTTAATAAAGTTTATTAAAATATTAGATAATTGTTTTGGCCTAGTCCACTGATAGAAATGGCCTCCTCCTATATGAGGAGCACTCTTTGCATTGGGTGCCATTCTCAACACATCTTTTTCAATGCCATTGGTTACGGGGTCATCTCCAGCAAATACTGCAAGAAACGGTAATGACGAAGTAGCAAAAAAGTCCCTAGCTTCTTTTTGTGCCTCTAGAGACTGGTCTGGAATAATGGGTACATGGCTTGGCATGGCTCTAGGACCCATCTTGTAAGAGGGATTTGGAAAGGGAGCTTCGTAAGCTTTGACAAGATTTGTACTAAATGGAGAGATGCTCTCTAAGCCAAGTTTAAAAAATAAATAGTGCCCTATAGCTGCAAACTTTGATCTCTTTTCCATCAGCATTGAGTTCAGCATGCCAATTGGTAAATTTTCTGTGTCCCAGCAAAATTTTTGCCAATACATAAATTTCAAAGCCACATGTCCTGATGCGCTATCAGCATCCATCTTCCTTACCACTTTTGCCATACTGTTAGGTGTTAACTTAATTGAGCTTTCTCTAAATTCTTTAATTTGATCTATGACATCCTGAGGAACGTCTGGGTTATATGGTAATCCGGTATTGCCCATCGAAATTTTCTTAAATCGATGAGGAGCATTTGAAACCATTCTAAGACCAATAAGGCCTCCCCAGTCTTGACCAAAAAATGTAAGTTCTTTGAGATCATTGACTTCAAGCCATGCTGACATCCAATCTACTTGATTTTGATAAGAGTAATCTTCTCGAGCAGCAGGTTTGTCTGATTTACCATAGCCCACAAGATCTGGAGCAATTACTCTTACTCCTGCATCATTAAGAATAGGAATCATGCGTGCATAGAGGTAGCTCCAAACAGGCTGACCATGCATTGCTAATAAAATAGGGCCATTTCTAGGACCTTCATCAATATGATGAATTCTTAAGGGAGTTCCGTCGCTTGAAATTATCTCTGTATATACTGGTTTAAAGGGATAATCCTTTATTCCTTCAAAACATTTATCGGGCGTGCGTAAGACTTGCATGACTATTGAATCTCTCAACCCATAATGACTATTGACACTATATATGTCAATAGTTAATATATTTTTATGAGTAGCGAACCTGCATTAAACGTAAAAACTAGTGACGGTCGTTTCGCGAGAAGCCAAAAAACAAAAGATGCTATCGTCAAAGCTCTTCTAAAACTTCTTAGAAATACTCCCTTCCCAACTGCAGAACAAGTAGCCAAGGAATCAAAAATTGGTCTCAGAACTGTATACAGACAATTTAAAGATATGGAGAGCATCTATCTTTCATTGCATGAAGAATGCATGCATTCATTGAGTCAAATGTTTAATAGCGACGAAGACTTAGATAGATCTTTTGAGGAAAGAGTAAGTTTTGCCATTAGTGAGAGATTTGCTATCTATGACGAATATGAAACTTTGTTTATAGCAACTATTTCAAATTCTGCTCGATTACCAGCCCTTGTTAATCAAGTTGCTGAATCTTATCAAATAATGCGCGAGAGATTTATCAAAATTGTTCCTGAAATTAAGAAGCTTTCAGCTATAAAATCTGATCTACTTTTTACAAGAATCCTTTTCCCATCATGGTTTTCATTGCGAAAGGTTCTAAAGCATGATCAAAAAATAATTATTGAAGAGCTCTCTGATGATTTGACGAAATACATCAAGGGCACCATTTAATAATTATCTTTTTTCTAAAATAGATTTATATCTTTAGTTCATAAAAAAGGCAGCCTAGGCTGCCTTTTAAAAATAGATTTACTAACTTAGAAGTTATAAGTTAGCTGGAATCCAATTTGCCTTCCACGGTTGGTTGTTGCTTCATAGAATTTTGAAGGTAAACCATTACCGCCAGGCATTGCATAGTCTGTAAAGTAGTTAGACATAAATGCAAGATCGACGTCATCTAGAACATTCTTCACAAAGACATTCGCATCCCATTGCCCATCTCCTGATCTCCAACCAAAGTAAAGGTTAGCAAGATAAAGCTCACCGATTTTGAGGTCTGGATTAACGCCATTATCTCTCTCGCCTCTATAGTTGATGTTATATCTTGTATATCTTTCTCCACCTGCAAAAGAAGGTACTGTGTGATCAAGATAAAACGTCCATGAGGTTTCAACAGCATCATTAATTGGATCGCCACTAACATCCTTAGTAGCAGCAGTCATACCTGTATAGGTTGGGTCGTTGGCATAACCAATTGAACCTCCATCAAATTCGCTCTCAGATGAAGTAATGCTTCCACCTAACACGAGGTTCTCATTAACAATATATTTGTACTCGAGGTCCATACCTGAAAGAGACGCATTATTGTTATTGATGATTCCACCCTGAACCTGTGCAGTTGCACCTGGGCCTGTTGGTCCATATGTTCTTGCGGTCACATCATCCCATTTTCTTTGGAAGTTATCGAAGGAATAATCAAAGTAAGCAAAGTTAAGTCTCAATCTGCCATCCATAAATGTTCCTTTCATACCAACTTCTGTCATATCAGTTTCTTCTTCAACAAAAGGAACAAGTGCTGGAGAAATTGGCGTGTTGGCTAGAGTACGTCCTGCACCTCTAAAACCTTGCTGTAATGAGAAATAAACCATTACGTCATCATCAACAAAATGGCCAATTTTAAAACTTCCAGTAGTTGATTCATTATCTACTTGCTGTAAAGCAGCAGGAATTAGTTCAAATGAACCACCCCCACCATCAGCTACACCAACCAATGCAGTCAATGGAAGGAAGAAGTAGTTTGATGCATATGCAGATATTTCTTGCTCTCTTACACCAAATTGAACAAAAGTTTGATCACTTACGTTGTATTTGAAGTTTGCGAATACAGCTTCCGTTTTGTTATTAACTGTGTAATCTGAACAAGCTAGGACTACACTTTGAGTGGCAAATGTACTGCCATCATTAACAGCAGCCTGACATGCATTAAATGGTGTCTTATATTGGAAAGGTACTGTAGGCTTGAACAGATGTGGTGCAACTTCAGTAATGCTATAAGATCTATCTAAATCAGCATGTGTAAATGTCTCTGAATCTCTACTAAAGACTCCTAATGTGTATTCAAACTTATCACTATCTTGATTAGATATTCTTGCTTCAAAAGTTTCGATACCTGCGTTGGTTCTGACTTCCTGAGGATAGCCATAAACAAAGGCACCTGCATAATCACGATCTATCAAACCAAGCGTATCATTTTCATAGTCAGAAACTCTCAATGAAAATAGATGAGATCCCATGTCGTAATCAATCATTAAGTTGAGGATTTCTCCAGAATTATTTTGATAAGCCCTTTGGAAATGAAGTGCTGTTGCATCTTTTGGATGCAAAGACCCATCAATATCACTATAGGCAGGCCTGTTTAATGTAGCTAATTGACCAGCAGCGGCTGGACCTGCAAGAAGACCAACAGTGCTGATGTATCCATTAACAACAGCAGCATAATCTGAATAAGTTTGAGCTGGTCCTAGAAGACCTGCTGCTGCAGGATTTACGTATCCAGCCATATCAAGAGTAATTGGGCCGCTTGAACCAGCAACAGCTCTAGGGGCAATGCTTGTTGATTCCATATTTTGAAACTTCAATCTTAATGAAAGGTTATCACTTGGTTCCCAGTTTAATGAAAGCCTGAATGCATCAAATGAATGGTCTTCTGTTTGACCATTTCTAATATTTTTAACTTCGTTACCAGCGTTTTCATTGGTTACAGCTGCAAACCTTAATGCCATGGTGTCACTGATTCCAAGATCTGAGGCAAACTCAAGAATTTGCGTAGCATTATCTGCAAAAGAGGTTTTTAGATAGCCATTTCTTGAATCGCTACCAATTTCGGCATCTCGTGTATATATCTGAAGAGCTCCACCGGTACTAACAACACCCTGAAGCGTTCCTTGAGCACCTTTAAGAATTTCAACTCTTTCAGTATCAAACATTTGATAAAAGGCAACCTGAGGTCTTACAGGTGTCTCATCAATATATGCTTGTATAGGCTGGTCTGTGCCAGTATCGGGATCAAGTTTTTGACCTCTAATAGTTATAGTAGATCTGCGAGGATCTATCTGAGTGAATTCAACACCAGATACTAACTGAGCTAGCTCACCTAGTTCACGAATTTGATAATCATCAATATCACTGCCGCTTACTGCATTAACAGTTTCAGCAATTGTTTGAACATTTTCTTCTTTCTTTGTTGCTGTAACCACAACTTCTTCAAGTACCAGCTCATTTTGAGCATGCAAAGATAAAGAAATGAAGCCTACTGGCAACAACATTAAT
>NZGN01000059.1:0-10664 GCA_002691045.1 Marinovum sp. | reverse complement strand
ATTGTTGGTGTAAAAGATGCAACCGGAGATTTAGCAAGAGTTTGTGATCAACGTCTAAGCTGTGGTAATGACTTTATACAGCTTTCAGGAGAAGACGCGACCGCTCACGGTTTCAATGCCCAAGGAGGCGTTGGTTGCATTTCTGTTACAGCCAATGTCGCGCCAGGACTATGTTCGAAAATGCAGGAAGCAACCCTTAAAGGGGATTACTCCTTGGCTCTTGAGCTTCAAGATAAATTAATGCCTTTGCATAAAGCTATATTTACAGAACCCGGTCTAGTTGGTGCAAAGTACGCTATGAGTAAGTTGGGGTTATGTAAAGACGAGGTGCGCCTTCCGCTTACTCCTCTTTCTGAGCCAACCAAAGAGAAAATTAATTTAGCACTTAAGCACGCAGATCTAATTTAATCAGCTTTGAGCAAAGCAATTTATTTATTTTAACTTGATTTTAAATGTAAAGACCGCAAATCTTTTACTATGAATAAACTTACTCCTTTTCCTGCCCGAAAGTCTCTTGAAGTCGTTTCATTTAATCGTAAAGAGCTTGCGGTAATCTTATCTATTTATGGCAAAATGGTTGCTGCTGGTGAATGGCGAGATTATGGTATTTCAGCGCTTCACGACGTTGCCGTGTTTTCAATTTTTCGCAGAACAGCAGAAAACCCACTCTATCGAATAGAAAAACGCCCAAAGTTACGAAATAAGCAAGGTGAATACGCCGTAATAGGAATAGATGGCCAGATTCTAAAAAGAGGTCAGGATTTAAAAAAAGTAATACGTATTTTAGAAAGAAAGCTCATCAGAGCTGTCGTTTAAAATCTCAAACAAATTGCGTAATTAAAACTTTTTTTGGAAATTACATAACTCTACTAGACAAAGAACAAAACAAGAACATATTAATTTGTATGTTTGCTGAATTATCAATAATATCAAACTTTACATTTTTAACAGGTGCTTCTCATCCTGAAGAGTACATGATGCGGGCTGCACTGCTTGGTCTACCGGCTATTGCTATAACTGATGTTAATTCAGTTACAGGAATTGTAAGAGCACACAGTGCAGCACGCGACATAAAGCGCTTGGTAAAAGATCGTGAAAGTAAAGATTTAATAGGGCCTCCCCGACCCCAAAATATTAAAAAACCTTCCTCATTAAGTCTAAATACAATACCGAGACTGGTACCTGGCTCAAAATTACAATTAATAGACGGGTTTGAAGTAACGGTACTTCCCAAGTCACGCAAAGGATGGGGTACATTATGTCGTTGTCTATCTAAAGGTAGGCTGCGCAACAACAAAGGTTTATGTGATTTAGTTATAAGTGAAATCATTGAGGAGCTGGATGAAGTAGTACTTCTTATTCATGCACCAGAAGCCCCATGGAACCCAGAAAATTCAAAACTTTGGTTAGAAAATAGCGCTCGCCTTAAGAGCAAATTTAAACAAGGTGTCTACGTAGTATTAACACCAGAATATGATGGAATTGACCCTAAAAGGTTCGAGCACATCATGAAACTGTCTCAAATTATTAGATGTGATCTGATTGCTAGTGCACATCCAATTATGCACCATAGCAAACGCCGGAAATTAGCAGATGTTCTTACGGCAATTCGCTTAGGTAAAATTATAGATCAGTTAGGGAAAAATGCACTACCAAATGCTGAAAAACGTCTTCGTTCATACACTGAAATACTTCAAATTTTTTCTTTATACCCAGAAGCAGTAAATAATACGGTTCGTATTTTAGATGAATTACAGTTTTCACTAGATGAATTAAGGTATGAATACCCTTTGGAAATAAACAATGGGGAAACGCCTCAAAAGCGTTTAAAAAGGTTAGCGATTGAAGGGCTCAATTGGCGATATCCTTCGGGAGCGTCAAAAAAAGTCCAAGCCATGCTAGATCACGAATTAAACCTTATAGGAAAATTAAAATATGAGCCTTATTTCCTAACAGTTCATGATATTGTTAGTTTCGCACGGAGCCGTAATATTTTATGCCAGGGCAGAGGTTCTGCGGCAAACTCAGTTGTTTGCTATTGCCTTGGTGTTACATCAGTCAGTCCCGAAATTGGAACAATGGTTTTTGAGAGATTTGTCTCTGAAGCACGTGACGAACCTCCTGATATTGATGTTGATTTTGAGCATGAACGTAGAGAGGAAGTTATACAGTATATTTATAATCGCTATGGCAGACATCGCGCGGGCCTTTGTTCAACAGTAATTCACTACAGAGGAAAACGCGCTATCCGCGAAGTTGGTACTGCAATGGGTCTTAGTAAAGATACTGTCAGCGCCTTGTCTTCTCAGCTATGGGGGTTTTTCAGTACAAAAAAGTTAGAGGAAAAACGTATACGTGAGATTGGTCTGAATCCATCAGATAGGCATCTAAACCTTACACTTAAAATTATTGATGAAATTATTGGTTTCCCAAGACATTTGAGTCAGCACGTTGGAGGTTTTGTAATAACTGAAGGGCGTCTGGACGAATTAGTACCAATTGAAAATGCCTCAATGGAAGACCGAACTGTTATAGCTTGGGATAAAGATGATATTGATGCTCTTGGCATATTAAAAGTTGACGTCCTTTCATTAGGCATGCTGACCTGTATCAGAAAAAGCTTCGACATGATTAAACAGCATTTTGGTGATAGTTATACCTTAGCAAATCTACCTGCCGAAGATCCTAAAGTTTATGATATGCTATGCCGCGCCGACAGCATTGGTGTTTTTCAAGTAGAGAGCCGTGCGCAAATGAATTTTTTACCTAGAATGAAGCCTCGGTGCTTTTATGACCTTGTTATTCAGGTTGCAATTGTACGACCAGGACCAATTCAAGGTGATATGGTACATCCTTACATTCGCCGCAGAAATGGTGAGGAAGTTGTCAATTTCCCCTCAGACAAGCTTGGAGAAGTATTAGGGAAAACTCTTGGCGTTCCTCTTTTCCAAGAGCAAGCAATGCAAATTGCAATTATAGGCGCTAATTTCAGCCCTGATGAAGCTGACCGATTAAGAAGAGCTCTGGCCACTTTCAAAAAACATGGGAATATCAGCGAGTTCTTAAACCGATTTATTAATGGAATGCTCAAAAATGGATATGATGAAGACTTTGCAAAACGGTGTTTTTCACAAATTGAAGGTTTTGGTTCATACGGCTTTCCTGAAAGTCATGCTGCTAGCTTTGCATTGTTGGTCTATGCAAGCGCTTGGGTTAAATTTCATTATCCACAAATATTTGCATGCGCCCTACTCAATTCTCAACCTATGGGTTTTTATGCACCCGCACAAATTATCAGAGATGCAAAAGAACATAATGTAACTGTAAATCCCGTATGCATAAATCATAGTTTTTGGGATAATACACTTGAACCTGATGGGATCGGTGGTCATGCTGTTCGTCTTGGCTTTAGACAAATCAAAGGAATGAAGGAAGAGGATGCAATCTGGATCAATACAACCCGCGGAAATGGATATTCTTCTGTTCATGATGTTTGGCGCCGTGCAGGAATATCGCCAAACTTATTAGCACACCTTGCAGAAGCAGATGTTTTTTTAGCTCTTGGATATTCTCGCCGCAAAGCTCTGTGGGAGGCAAAAGCTATAAAATCTCATAAACCCCTTCCCTTATTTACAGATGACCTTGGTGACGAATTTATAAACGAACCTAGTCCTAATTTACCAGTTATGACAACTGGTGAGGAAGTCATTGAAGATTATGCTGCACTTCGGTTCAGTCTGCGTGCACACCCTGTTGCATTGTTGCGCTCATATCTAACACCAATTCGTTAAGCTAAAACTTAACTACTACATTAAAATGGAGCTTTTGATCTAAAGGAAATACCTCTCCCACTCTCCGGATGATTTAATCTTAATTCCTCAGAATGAAGCATTAACCTGTCATAATTGGCCGCTTCTCCTTGCGCGTACAAAGGATCACCTAAAATCACATGCCCCATTGCTTTACAATGTACACGTAATTGATGTGATCTTCCTGTTTTAGGATTTAATTTTAAACGGCTTTCTTTTTGACCGGTTCTGATACAACGCCAGTTTGTCATTGCTGGCTTACCAGTTTCATGACAAATTTTCTGCAATGGCCGATTAGGCCAGTCGACAATGATTGGGTCATCAATTATTCCTGACTTTTCAATTACATTTCCCCAAACACGGGCAATGTAAGTCTTTTTAATTAATCTCTTTTCAAACTGCATGGAGAGCTGTCTCTGAGAATGCTTATTCATAGCAAACACAATTAAGCCTGACGTATCGCAATCTAAACGATGAACTAACAGGGCCATTGGGAAAACTTCATGTATTCTACTAAGCAAACAATCTTGTAAGTCCAGACCACGGCCTGGGACGGAAAGCAAACCTTCTGGTTTGTTAACAACTAGAATATCAGAGTCTTCATAGACTATATCTAACGGTGTTTCTGGAGGAGAATACTTTGTCTGCTTCATTCCTAAGCCGGTACGAAATTTTAATCCAACAAACAAGTCTATCTATTAAGAATCAAAATCACTAAGCACCTTGTATTTAAAAAGATAGGGGGTTTATGTATTCAGTGATGATTATTAATTTCTACAAAAGATGACTTACCTTAAAGTGATTTCTCAGTGTCTTTAGAAGAATGGATTATTTTCACAGGATTTTGGGCACTTTTTGTCACTATGCCTGGACCAAACGCCGTCAACTGTATTGCTGTTGCCAGTGAGTTTGGATTTAGGAAAAGCTTGGTCTGTGTTACCGCTATATTAAGCCAAGCATCACTATTTTTAGCACTCACTATTCATGGACTCTCGTCCATATTAATAAATACTCCCGAAACACTTATAACTTTGAAAATTATTGGTATTATTTTTCTTATTTATATTGGATTCAAAGGCTTGATAGATGCCAGCAAATACGTGAGACGTGAATTTTCATTTGGCTCATTGTTTGTAAAATCATTTCTAATTGCCACAATTAATCCAAAGTCTCTGGCTGGATATCTGGCTGCATTTACTATTATTATAAATCCGGACGTCGCAATCAGAACACAGATGTGGGTAATTGTACCAACCGCTCTCACAATCACCTGTTTAAATTATACCAGTTTCTGTGCGTTAGGAGCCTTTTTAAAGGATAAGTCGGTCACAGTGACACTAAATATTCGACTTCGAAGAGTGTTGTCACTTTTTTTTATTTTGTATGGAGTAGCATTAGCATTTTTTAGCATTTAAAAAAATTAATTGACTAAAATTTCAAGTTTAAATCTTTTAAATTTGTAATTAGATTTGTTTAACGACTGCGATAAAATATCAGGGGAGATTATTTTATGTCTGACTTTCCAAATAAAGCTAAAGTTGTGATTATTGGTGGTGGTGCTGTTGGTGCGAGCTCGCTTTATCACCTAGCCAAGGCTGGTTGGACAGATTGTGTCTTATTAGAGAAAAATGAATTGACTGCTGGGTCTACTTGGCATGCAGCAGGTAACGTCCCAACCTTTTCAACTAGCTGGTCGATAATGAATATGCAGCGTTATTCGACAGAACTCTACGCTAAATTGGGTGAGGAAGTTGATTATCCAATGAACTATCATCAAACTGGATCTTTGCGCCTTGCTCATAGTGAGGAAAGGCTTCAAGAATTCAAACGCGCCGCCAGTATGGGCAAGTATCAAGGAATGGATATAGAAATACTGACCCCAAAAGAAGCGAAAGGCTTATATCCATTTTTAGAGACACATGATCTTGTCGGCGCGCTCTATGACCCAAATGATGGTGATATTGATCCAGCTCAGCTCACTCAAGCTTTAGCCAAAGGCGCAAGGGATTTAGGAGCCAAGATACTTCGATTTACTCCAGCAATTGGCGTTACCCAAAAGAAAGATAAAACCTGGACTGTTCATACTGAAAAAGGTGATATTGACTGTGAATATGTAGTGAACGCTGCAGGTTACTATGCCCAACAAGTTGGGGATTGGTTTAAACCTTATGGTGGAAGAACGGTACCAATGATGGTTATGAGCCATCAGTATCTTTTATCTGAAGAAATACCCGAAATTGAGCAATACACAAAAACTTCCGGCAAAAAACTACCCTTATTGAGAGATGTAGATGTTTCATATTATTTGCGGCAGGAAAAAAACGGATTCAATCTAGGGCCGTATGAACCAAATTGTAAAGCGCATTGGGAAACCGAGGACGATCCTATGCCAGATGATTTTAGCTTTCAGTTATGGAACGATGACTTAGATCGAATAGAAGATATTGTTTCTGACGCAATGGAGCGCGTTCCACTATTAGGTACTTCAGGGGTCAGCAGAGTTATAAATGGCCCAATACCATATGCGCCCGATGGTCTTCCACTTATCGGACCGATGCCTGGTGTTGAAAATGGCTTTGAGGCCTGCGTCTTTACTTTCGGTATTGCACAAGCAGGAGGAGCTGGAAAAGTACTATGCGAGTGGATTACTCAGGGCTTTACCGAATGGGATATGTGGTCATGTGACCCTAGAAGATATACAGACCACACCGACCACGAATATTGTGTCGCAAAGGGCATGGAAGTCTACGGAAATGAGTATGCCATGCACTTTCCTTGGCATGAGTGGCCAGCCGGGAGAGGTAAAAAACTATCACCAGCCCACGACCTTGTCATTCAAAATGGTGGCCAAATGGGTGCTTACAATGGATGGGAGCGAGCCAATTGGTTTGCTCAAAATGGAGACGACATCTCAGAACAAGCAACAAAAACGTGGACAAGATCTGGTCCTTGGGAAAAGAGAATTAAAGAGGAATGTGAAGCCGTCAGAGACAATGTTGGAGTTTTAGACTTACCAGGCTTTAGTCGTTTTGAATTAAGCGGTGATGGTTCTGCAGAATGGCTCCGTTGCCAAATAACAGGGAGCTTGCCAAAAATTGGTAGAATAAACCTTGCTTATTTTGCTGATGAGCGAGGGCGCATCCTAACAGAAATGTCAGTAATGCGACATAGCGAGGATCACTTTACTTTGATTACTGCAGCTTCTGCCCAATGGCATGATTTCGAAATTTTAAGCCGTTCACTAACACAAGGTCTATCGCTCAGTGATATTACAACTGAATACGGCACTTTGATTATAACAGGACCCAAAAGCCGTAACTTATTTCAATCTTTGAACACAGAAGCCGATTTAGAGGCAAACTGGTTAACTCACCAAAGAGCAAAGATTAACAATATAGAGTGTGCGTTGGTAAGAGTAAGTTTTGCAGGAGAATTAGGCTGGGAAATACATGCGCTGAATAAAGATATTGCAGCGTTGTATAAGTTGTCGATTGAAGCAGGGGCCAAACCGTTTGGAATGTGGGCTTTAAACTCGCTCCGTATTGAAAAAGGATATAGAGCGTGGAAGGGAGATCTATCTACTGATTATTCTATGCTTGAAGGTGGTCTCGAAAGATTTATCAAATTTGAAAAACCGCAATCTTTTCCTGGCAAGTTAGCACTCCAAAATGAAAAACAGCAGGGCAGTAGTAAAAAATTTGTAACCTTGATTGTCGATGCTGAGGAGTTTGATGCACCTTACATGTCAACGTTATGGCATGATGGGGAAGTTGTAGGGGAAACGACATCAGGCGCATGGGGTTATAGGGTAAACGAGTCAATTGCTTTAGGAATGTTAAGAAGTGATTTAGCAAAACCCAATGTAAACTTGGAAGTAGAAATTTACGGAGAGCGCAGAAAAGCAATAGTCCAAGAAAATGACGCACTTTGGGATCCAAAAAATGAAAGGTTACGTGCTTGAGCTCAGCTGAAAAATCTATAAGTGATAAAATATAAATTACTCAACCTTCAACAAAAATGAGAAATATATTGAATGCCCGAAATTACTTTACTTGATGGCTCTATTGGTCAGGAACTTGTGAAAAGATCAGGGGCAAAACCAACTCCCTTATGGTCTACAACAGTTATGCTTGAGGATACCAAATTACTATCTGAGGTACACGATGAGTACTTCTCGATGGGGGCAACTGTGGCAACAACCAATACATATCCTGTTCTTAAGGATAGATTAGAAAGGGTTGGCTTAGAAGATAGACTGGAGGAACTTTGGGACAGAGCAATTGAAACGGCTATGAATTCCAAAAAAAAGAATGGGCATGGCAAGGTCGCTGGCTCAATTGGGCCTTTGCATGCAAGTTATAGACCTGATTTAATTCCGGATGCTATTGAAGCCTCAAAACAATACAAAAATGTAATCGCTCACTTGAGTGCAAAATGCGATGTTTTACTGATTGAAACGGTGAGTTCAATAGAACACGCAAAAGCTGCCTTAATTGCAGCCAAAGACGTTAAAATCCCAGTATGGATTGCATTCAGCACCGAAGATTATGATGGGACAAAACTACGTTCTGGAGAAGATCTTTCTTTGGCGAAAAGTCTTATTACTGAATACAATTTTGATACTGTTTTAATAAACTGCTCAAGGCCTGAGGTTGCTAAGGACTCATTAAAAATTTTAGCTGATTTTAATAAACCATTTGGAGCTTATGCAAATGGTTTTACTGAAATAACGGGTGGTTTTTTAGAAGACTTTCCAACAGTAGATGCACTAAAAGAAAGACATGATTTAAGTCCCAAAGAATATGCTAAATTTGCTATGGAATGGGTTGAGATGGGCGCAACTATTATTGGAGGTTGCTGTGAAGTTGGCCCCAAGCATATTGAACAGCTTGCTAAAGAACTGCGAGATAAAGATCATAAAATAGTGTGAGGATAGAATGAGCAATATTCCAAAACATGCGCGGGTGATAATTGTTGGCGGAGGAGTAATTGGTTGCTCGGTTGCGTATCACCTAACTAAACTGGGTTGGAAAGACGTTTTATTACTCGAAAGAAAAAAATTAACTTCGGGAACAACTTGGCATGCTGCCGGTTTGATTGCACAACTGCGAGCATCATCAAACATGACCAAGCTAGCAAAATATACTCAAGAACTTTATGGATCGCTAGAAGAAGAAACAGGTGTATCAACGGGATTTAAGCGTGTGGGCTCGATAACAGTTGCTCTGACTGAAGAACGTATGGAGGAGCTCAACAGATCTGCTGCAATGGCAAGAGCGTTTGATGTTGGGATAGAAGAAATTTCTCCTAATGAAATATTAGAAAAGTATCCACATATTAATTTAGACAAAGTTGTTGGTGGTGTTTTTCTAGAAAAAGACGGCCAAGGAGATCCAGCAAATATCACATTAGCACTCGCTAAAGGGGCAAGGCAAAATGGCGCCAATATTAATGAAGGCATTAAAGTAACAAAAATACATAAATCTGGGAGAGTAGTAAAAGGTGTAGATTGGATCAGCGGCTCGGGAGAAACAGGACATACATCATGTGAAATGATTGTAAATTGCGCTGGTATGTGGGGGCACGAGGTTGGTAAAATGGCAGGCGTTAATATTCCACTTCACGCCTGTGAGCATTTTTATATTGTTTCAGAGCCAATAGAAGGGCTCAGCCAACTGCCAGTACTGCGCGTTCCAGATGAATGCGCATACTATAAAGAGGATGCGGGGAAATTAATGCTGGGCGCTTTTGAGCCAAACGCAAAACCCTGGGCTACAGATGGAATACCTGAAGATTTTGAATTTGATCAACTGCAAGAAGACTTTGATCATTTTGAACCAATACTAGAAATGGCCGTTAATAGAATTCCTATGCTAGGTGAGGCAGGCATACATACTTTTTTCAATGGCCCAGAAAGCTTTACTCCAGACAATGCTTACCATTTGGGGCAAGCCCCAGAATTAGACAATTTTTGGCTAGCAGCAGGTTTTAATTCAATAGGTATTCAATCTGCCGGTGGAGCGGGCATGGCATTAAGCCAATGGATGAACGATGGCCAAAAACCATTTGATCTTGGAGATGTCGATATTTCTAGAATGCATACTTTTCAGGGTAACAAACATTATTTATTCGAACGATCAAAAGAGACTTTAGGCCTGCTATACGCAGATCATTTTCCCTTTAGGCAAAAAGAAACCGCAAGAGGTGTAAGACGGTCACCTTTTCACTCTTACCTTAAAGATCATGGAGCCGTTTTTGGAGAACTTGCCGGATGGGAAAGAGCAAATTGGTTTTCAGAAGACGGTCAAACTCAAGAATATCAATATAGCTGGGGTCGGCAAAACTGGTTTAAAAACTCCCATCGTGAACATATGGCCGTCCGTAACAACCTAGGTATGTATGATATGTCTTCGTTCGGTAAATTGATGGTTGAAGGGCGAGATGCTGAGTCTTTCCTAAACTATATTTGTGGTGGAAATATGTCAGTGCCCCTTGGAAAGATTATATATACACAGTTCCTGAATCCAAGGGGGGGTATTGAAGCCGACGTAACTGTCACGAGGCTTACTGAAACTTCATATTTAGTTGTAACACCAGCAATCACAAGATTAGCTGATCAAACATGGATGAGAAGAAATAAAAGGGACTTTGAAGTCGTAATCACTGATGTCACGGCAGCAGAAGGCGTTTTAGCCATCATGGGGCCTAATTCTCGGCAGTTTATGGAGTCCATAAGTCCTAATGATTTCTCAAATAAAACAAATCCATTTGGAACAGCTCAAGAAATTGAAATTGGAATGGGATTAGCTCGCGTTCACAGAGTATCTTATGTTGGTGAATTAGGTTGGGAAATTT
>NZGN01000058.1:0-16105 GCA_002691045.1 Marinovum sp. | reverse complement strand
CCATTAAAACAACATCTTTAACCAAAACGGGAAAATCCCAATCCACTTCTTCTGATTGAGGTACGTATGCAATTAGATTATTCTTGAGGGCGTCTTTTACAGAGTAACCAAGTAGAGATATTTTTCCTCTAGCGCTTGGAATAAAACCCATTAGAGCCTTAAATAAGGTAGACTTACCAGCACCATTTACTCCGACCAAAGCCGCAATACTCCCCTCAGGTATTTTAAAGCTTGCTGATCTCAGCGCGGTGTGGCCATTGCGGTACGTAACCGTTAAATCTTCAACGATGATGTTCTTTTGTGAATTCAAATTTTGATCTATTCCCATGATTAAAATACTACAGGTTATCCACTATTCCATTTATCACTGTCGTCGATGTAACTCTCAGAAGATCGATAAAAGTCGGCACTTTTCCATCACTTTCACTAAGACTATCGACATAAAGTTCGCCACCATAAGCCACTCCTGTATCCTGCGCTACCCTCTTAGCAGGTCTTGTATTCACGGTGCTTTCACAGAAAATAACAGGTATATTATTTTCACGAACTCCATCTACTACTTTTTGAATTTGCTTTGGCGTTCCGACTTGTTCAGAGTTCATCGGCCAAAGGTACAACTCTTTCAAACCAAAATCTTTTGCAAAATAACTGAATGCCCCTTCACATGTTACCAACCATCTTTTGTCTAAAGGAATTTGATCCAATTGTGAGATAAGCGGTCTAATAACTTCGTTTATTTTCTTTTTATACTGGCTCGCATTAAGTTTGTATATTTCAGCATTTTCTGGGTCTTCTTTTGCAAGAGCTCTTTGTATATTATCAATATATACAAAAGCAGAATTTACTCCCATCCAGGCATGTGGGTTTGGCAGCCCTAGATATGCACCCTCGGCTATTTCTAAAGGCTCAATTCCCTCTGATACAGTATAATAACGCGCATCTCCAAGTTGAAAAATGAACTTCTCGAACCAAAGCTCAAGGTTGAGCCCATTCCACAGAATTAAATCCGCGTCGTAAGCTTTGACCAAATCTTTAGGCGTTGGTTGATAGCCATGTATCTCAGCACCAGGTTTGGTAATAGAAACTACTTGTGCTGCATCTCCAGCCACATTTCGGGCAATATCAGCAATAACTGTAAAGGTTGTTACCACTTTCAACTTTTCATCAGCGCAAGCTAATGCCGAATTGAAAAAAACGAAAAAAATCAGCAAAACACGTGTCATAAGTATCCTTTTGCAATTGCGAATTATTCGCAACTAGATAAATATGTAGTCATATTTTTTTAATTTGGAAGTCTTTTCTTTAAAAAAACTTTAAATAGTTTCAAATCCTGAAATAAACCGCTAATGCTCCAAATTTCGATCTGTAAAATTAATGGTACATAATATGGAAGAAAACTGGCGTGAATTTTGGAAAGGTGTTTTAGCACAATTACCAGTACAACTTGGCGTCATTCCTTTTGGTTTAGTCTTTGGAGTGCTAGGTATTGCTAGCGGTTTGACGGCAACCCAAACTATTCTCATGTCCTCAATTATATTTGGTGGAGCAAGCCAGGTTGTATTTGCTCAACTTTGGTCCTCCGGAACCTCTCCCATTATTACTGGAGGATCGGTTGCAATTATAAACATGCGGCATATTATTTACAGTGCTAATGTGTCTTTCTATATAAGCTCTTTACCTTTAAAGTGGAGAATTATTCTTGGTTATTTACTGACTGATGAAGCATTTGCCGTATCATTCCAGGAATTTGAAAACAAAAATAAATTTGCGCATTATCACTTACTTGGTGGAGGTCTGACCCTCTGGGTATTTTGGCAAATATCTACAGTCATTGGGGTCTTTCTTGGAGCAAATATTCCACCATATTTAAATTTAGAATTTGCAATACCTTTAACTTTTATTGCCGTTATCTTACCTACACTGAAGTCTTTAGCACAGATTGGTACTGCAGTCACAGCAAGCATAATTGCGATTTTTGGCCAAGATCTGCCTTACGGCCTTTGGATAATTGTTGCATCTATTTCCGGAATGTTTGTTGGTGGATTAATCAGTCAGAAAAAATTTAAATGATTTGGCTTGTTATAATCTTATCGGGTTTAACTAATTTTGCAGCTAGATACTCCATGTTTTCGGGTCTGAATTTTCTAAGACTACCCAAATGGCTTGAGGCGTACGTAAAATTTGCTCCAACAGCAGCCCTGTCAGCTATCGTAGCGGCCTCTCTATTTGTTGATGAAACCGGCGTACCTTTTGAAGGATCACCATCAAAAATATATGCTGCCTTTATTGCTTGCTGTATTGCTTTGCTAACTCGATCAATTTTGTTTACGATTGTAGTGGGTTTGACCGCACTATGGGCCTTGAGTTAGCCTACTTTTATAAAAAGTTAAAAAATAAGAATTAAATTCAGAATGGTATTAAAACAGATGCTGGAAGACGTGATAAATTTTACCGAAGCCCCAATAGATGAAGCTAAGTTTACAGAGGAGTGCAAAAATGAATTAGAGAAAAAAGGTGTAGTTACTCTGCATAATTTTCTGAAACCAGAAACTGTAACAGAACTTGTTCGTGAAGCTAAGTCCCATTCAGATTTAGCATATTTTACAAACTCCACTCATAATGTGTATCTCACTCCAACAAATAAAGCCTTATCTCCCGATCATGTTTTTAATAGACAATTAACGTCTTCAAAAGGATGTATAACGACCGACCAAATTCCCAAGGCCTCTAAATTAAAAAAATTATACTTTTCTGATATTTTTAAGAAATTTATTTGCAAGGTCGTTGAAGAGACAGATCTTTATGAATATGCTGATCCACTTTCTTCAATTAATGTGCACTACGCTGCCAAAGGGCAAGAGCTAAACTGGCACTTCGATAATTCTAAGTTTGCAATTACTCTTCTTTTGCAAGCTCCCAAAGGTGGAGGACATTTTGAATATGTTTCAAATTTGCGAAATGCAGAAAAAAATGAAATGAATTTTGAAGGTGTAGAGGCAGTTTTAAATGGTAAAACAAAGATAAACCGCCTCGATACGCGACCTGGAACATTAATTTTATTTCGGGGACAAAACTCAATTCACAGAGTGACACCTACTGAGGGAGAGCAAGAAAGAATTTTGGTAGTTTTAGCCTATAATTCACAACCCGGTATTTCATTATCAGAGGAAGCAAGAATGACATTTTTTGGTCGCCTCCAATAAAACTTATTTAAACAAAATTAATGAGCTTCAATAAAGTTACTAGCCAAGAAATTCATTCTATGCGCTTTGAAAGAGGATATATTTTTTCATGAATGAAATTTTACAAGGTCTAATACAGGCTTTTTGGCTAATCCTTAGTTTTGACAGTGAACTGATTACTATTTCTTTACGCTCTCTTTACGTAACCATTTCAGCGCTAATAATTTCTACATTAATAGCCTTCCCTTTAGCTGCTCTTCTCGTTGTAACCCGTTTCCAGTTTCGGCGAGCAATTATAGTTATGCTAAACGCATTAATGGGTCTACCACCCGTTGTAGTAGGATTGATTGTTTATATCTTGTTTTCACGTTCTGGGCCATTGGGTGTGCTGGGTTTGCTGTACACGACTTCAGCTATGATCATCGCGCAAGTTATAATTATCACACCTTTGATAACGTCCATAGCTCACCAATCAATGCAGGCGCTCTGGGCAGACTATCGCAATCTTCTTATTTCCATAAATATATCAAAAATGCAGCGTGTAGTAACTTTAATGTGGGACAGCAAAAGAGCATTGATTACCGCTTGTTTAGCTGGGTTTGGACGCGGAATCGGAGAGGTTGGAGCTATTATGATCGTAGGCGGTAATATTGATAATGCTACGCGTGTATTAACAACGGCTATATCACTTGAAACATCTAGAGGAGACTTTTCTCTAGCTTTAGCACTTGGTTTTGTACTGATTACTTTGGCAATATCAGTAAGTTTCGCAACGCATTGGTTTGGAAAAACTGAACGCGGAGAATTTTGGTAATGTTTCCGTTACGTGTTTCAGATATTAAAATAAATATAAAAAGCAAAAGATTATTAGGTCCCATTAATCTTCAGATTGAACAAAATGGTATTTCAATTCTGCTCGGCGCAAACGGATCAGGAAAAACGACTTTATTAGAAGCCCTTCATGGCTTGAGAAAATTGTCTGCTGGAAAAGTTGAATGGGCTATTTCTCATACCTTAGCAGCAAAAGAACAAACTTTCGTTTTTCAATCACCCATCATGTTGCGTAGAACTGTATCTGAAAACCTGGCATTTCCATTGAAAGTAAGACAAATCTCAAAGTCGATCGCAAACGCAGAAGTTATGATGTGGGCTAAAAAAATTGGGCTCGAACATAAAATGAAACAACAAGCGGTACTTCTTTCAGGTGGAGAAATGCAAGCTATCGCTGTGGCGAGAGCTCTAATTACAAAACCCAAAATGTTATTTTTAGATGAACCGACAGCTTCACTTGATGGAGCAACGAAAAAAACCATCGAAGATATTTTGATTTCAGCATCAAACAACGGCACAAAAATAATGATGTCTACTCATGATTTGGGGCAGGCAAAAAGATTAGCTAAGGATATTATATTTTTGCATAATGGTATCGTAGAGGCACATTGCTCTAAAGAGAAATTTTTAACAGAACCGCCTAGTAAGGCAGCTAAGCAGTTCTTAGCCGGCGACATTGTTCTATGAAACAGGCTCTACTAATAAGCTTTATGTTAGCATTGCTACCAGCAACTTCGGCAATAGCCGAGAAAGTTAGGTTAGCGGTCACCTCCTCTTTTCATAATTCTGGATTAAGTGACCATATCATTCCTCATATTGAGACTGATCTGGAAATTGACATACAGCTTATAGTCGTAGGCACTGGCCAGGCCTTAAAACTCGGAGAAAATGGTGATGTAGATGCAATCCTTGTACATTCAAAACCAGATGAAGAAGAGTTTGTAAAAAAAGGTTTCGCAAATCATAGAAGAGAAATTATGTTTAACGAATACGTAATTGTCGGCCCTTCATCTGATCCCGCACAAATATCATCTGCAAAAAATTTATTAGAAGCCTTTAATAAACTTTCTAAAGCAATGGTAAATTTTGTCAGCAGAGGTGATTTTAGTGGTACTCACAAAAAGGAATTGGAAATATGGAACAAAATAAACTTTTTCCCTGACGATATCGGAAAAAAATATATTTCTGTTGGCTCTGCCATGGGAAAAGCGATTAATATCGCAGTCGCGTTTGATGCCTATATTTTGTCAGATAAAGCAACTTGGTTAAATCATAAAAACAAAGGGAATTTAGAAATAAAATTTGAAGGTGATCGTCTACTGCATAATCAATACGCTTTTCTTCCAATAAACCCTGCCGTGCATGCCCATGTAAAGGATCAAACGGTTGAAAAAATTGAAGGCTGGCTAGTTTCTGAAAAAGCAAAAAATCTAATTAATTCATACCTAATTGAAAACGTACAGGTTTTTTCTTTTAATGCCAAATAAACTTCAACACTTAAGAAGTATATTTTACGGGGTTATCCTTGCTACCTTTTTAAAAGAAAGTACTTGGGCTACTCCTTCTGAGGTAATTTCGCCGTATTCATCTATCCAGTTTCGCATACGACACATCGTCCAAGCATTAAGAAGGTTTTCTGCACCTAACGACCGAGCAATATCCAACAATATTTGGCGATAATCGGTGATATTTGCATCGTCAATCATGACAACCCCGCAAAACATTCACCCTGAGTTTGAACGATATGTACAGGAAACAGGCAAAGAAGTAAAGGAAAGCTGAAAGTAAACTAAATAACTGGGAAAGCAGCCCCCCAAAACATCAAGTATTTAACTAATTATGCCCGGAATTTTGGTTTTTGCAAATACCACTAAATTTCATAGCGTCTTTTACTGCGTTATCACAAAAATTACTCTCTAAAATTTGTCTTTTTGATAATTCTGCATGCACCATATACGCCCCTTCAAATGTTACATTTTTTAGAGAGGCATTTTGAAAATTCGCTAATTCCAACTCAGCCCTCATAAAAGAAGCATTATCTAAGTGCGCACCTTGGAAATTAGCTCCATTAGCGTAAGCATCATCGAAAATTGCACTGGTAAGTTTAGCCCCCGAAAAATCAGCATTAACCAAATAAGCACCCTTAAAAGAGGCGTTGCTCAAATTTTGATTTTTGAATTCGAAATTAGCTAGATTTTTATTCTCAAAGTTACAGCTTACACAACTGGCATGCGCGATAGTGACAGATAGATAAAGCAAAATCATTAATGAAAAATTAAAATATATTGTCCAAAAATTATCAACTTCAATTATTTTCAATGCTATTTTTCAACCTCTCTCTGTGAAGCGAGTATAAGCCGGTAAATATAATGACCACCGCTCCCATAAATGTCCAGAAATCTGGAAAAATTCCCCAAATAACGAAACCAAAAATCGTTACCCAAATCAAAAGTGTATATTGGAGCGGCGAAACAACAACTGCATGAGCTATCTGCAGAGATTTGATAACTAAAAATTCAGCCGTACCTGCACAGGCTGCATAGATAAAAAAGAGAAGAATGTGGTCAGTGTTAGTTACTGGTGTCCAAACCCAGGGTTGAAACAACAAAAAAATGAATACACTAGTGTATGCCGTAAAGAATGCAGTCGTTACCGGATCATCTGAGGCAGCCAGCAATCTTGAAATGATTTGGCGTAATGCAAAGAGCAGTGCCGCAATAATTATAAAAAGATGACCTAGATTAATAACTTCAAAGCCAGGTCGGATAATTATCAAAGTACCAGAAAAACCAATAACCACAGCGAGCCATCTTCGTATACCGATAGGCTCTTTCAGAATAAAGTAACTAAAAATAATCACGAATAGAGGAGCGACGAAGGCAATTGCCGTCGCATCGGCTATTGGAATTGTTCTCAATCCGAACAGGAATATAACAGCTGATCCAGTTGCAGATAAACCGCGGAGTAACTGCTTTGTTAAGTTTTTTGATTTTCCAACCCAATTCAGATTATAGACCATCAAAAAATTAACACCAAAAAACAACCCAAGCTGCCGTAAAAAAACGACCTGAGCTGGCGGATAATGTTCCAGCAAGACTTTAGCAATCGTGTCTGCAACTGCAAAAAGAGCCATTCCTACCGCCATCAACAGTATGCCACGCGGGTTATTGATTTCCATAGTAACTCGTTATGAGAAAATTATATCAAGGAGGTTGCTCTTAAATATGGAATTAAGCAAGAACTTTAAATTTTAGTTGATACCATTACTACCATAACTTTTAAGCATTAGTATTTAGAAACAACTATAGTAGCATTTTAGTATCACAATCGATTGCAATCGCTTGTCCCGAAACATGCCTACCAGCTTCTGATGTCAAATACATTATTTGATAAGCTATATCTTGAGCATCAACGTACTCTTTTATGGAAGTAAAAGAGAAAGCCTCTTCTTCAACTTCACTGAACGATTTACCAAGACGTTGTGCCTTGTTTCTCAAAACATTGTTCTGACGATCACCAGCAACCAAACCTGGCAAAATGGCGTTTACCCTAATTTTATCTTTTCCTAATTCAATTGATAAGGACTTCGTTAATCCAATCACACCCCATTTTGCTGAAGCATACGGCGTTCTTAAAGCAAACCCATATTGTCCCGCGGCAGATGAAAGATTAACAATCGAAGCCGAAGAACTTTCACGAAGATATTTCAAGCTAGACTTAATAAAATAAAACTGGCTGTTAAGACATATATTTAGACAGTGCACCCAATCTTCAGAGCAAATCTCCTCTATTGGAAGTGTCGGCCCAGCAACTCCTGCATTATTGACGAGACAGTCGACACCACCCAGCGCATCTATACTTTTCAAACAAAATTCCTGTACAGCTTTTTCATCGCCCACATCAACAACTTCGGCATGTATCTTAGGATATTTAATCCGTATTTCTTTGATAAGCTCTACATCAATATCACAGGTGGAAACTGAAACTCCTTGTTTGATAAACTCATCAACAATACTACGCCCAATGCCAGATCCTCCAGCACTCACAATAGCCTTTTTACCTTTCAATTCGAAATTCATAAATGAAACTCCCCAAATTTTTTTGGTGCAACTGCTAATCAGCTCCACAAACCAATTTCGCTAATCCTCAACTTCTTGATGAGAGTTGATAAGTTCCCACACCGTTCTCATGAGAACCAAAACACATAATATCACAGAACTAAAAAACATCCCTGAAATAAACCAGAGTATAATCCAAAGAGGAACAGCCCAAAGCCAGAATAAAGCTGAAATAAAAAATGAAGGCCGCTTAAACGAAATTTTCTTCTTTATTTTTGATTGAACCAAGGGGTTTTCTAAAGAGCAACCAGGACAAAATGTTGCATCTTCTATCAGTATTCTCTGGCAATTAATGCACTGCGGCATTTTCAATCCAAATGGTTATAGATTTTGTAAATTTCTTTTTTGAAATTTTCATAAATAAAACCAACTTTAAATCCTTTTTAATTCTTAGCCGTTCCTTTTACTCTGCTAAGAAGCCAACAACCAACATGAACCCGATAATTGCTGCTATCAAAATGTAAGCTACAGGATACCGCCTACCTCCCCTTTCAGCGAAAAATAAGAATACAAGGATAATTATTATTGCGATTGCGCCGAGCCGATAAATCATGGTTTTACAATAAATCTATCCAAAATAATTACAAGACAAGTGAAACTTCAAAACAAACTTTCTTCTTTGAAAAAAGAATATATTTAAACTCAATTATTCAATAAAACTCCTTGCATGGCTCAAAAGTAATCGCATTTGTTGGTTTTAGTTCTAAAAGATCAAAACAGAGCGTTCTTAAATCATTTCTCAATTTATTTATTTTACTAATCAAATCTTCAAAGCTTGCTGCTTTCTTATCTGAAGGGAAACCGGCTTCAATACATTTTATAGCTTTTTTACCCAGATCTGACTCTGAATCAAAATTAGCGGCTTTTAATTGCTGCGCTATGGAATTGATTGTTCCACCGTCTCCAGTGGACTGTGCTGCCTCACAAATATTGGTAAGTGTTTTTAATCTTAAATCTGATACAGAGCCAACGGCCCAACTAGGAAGTATAAAACTACAAATCAGCACAAAAATTTGGAAGAAATTTAAAAAGCTTCTTTGCGAAATTTTTTTAGGCATTCTTATTTTCCTTGAATTGAGATTTATAATCATATTTTAGCTATTGTAAAAATGAGATAACTTTATTGAGGGTTTGGGCCTCTTTGCACTATCTAAAATTTTAGGGAAAAATTGCAGATAAAAATATCACAATATTTAGCTTTTTTAACTGTAGCGTTGTTACTCATTTATTTTGCTTGGCCTATGATGCTTGTATTTATTTTGTTATTTTTCATGCTTATACCAGTCCCAATAATTATTTTATCCTGTTAAAGTTGAAAAGTAGTCTTCCATTGAACTTTCTCGGTAAACATCAGCAGTGCAGCAGTGTAAACCACCCCCGAATGCATATGCATCACGGAGCTCCACCTCAACAACTTCCATTCCAAGCTTGTCCATTTGTTCTGCCTGATAAACCTCCGATTTTTCAACACAAACAGTTTTAGGATCTAAAACCAAAACATTCATGCTTAACCAAACGGAGGAGTAACAAAGTGGCGGTGGCGTATTGTGAGCGGGCTGTGCTGCATCAATAATCTCCCAGTCATTTTTATAAAACATCTCTCGCTGCTCATCGGGAAGTCGCCGCTGAGGATTATTTAATATTAAACCTGGCCGAAGCGGTGTAAAAGTGGCATCGATATGGATTGGATATGGATCTCCAGGAAAATTGACAGCATGAACACGGTGCTCTGGAAAATGTCTTCGAAGCCACTCAATACCTCGCTGATTTGTTGTGAAACCGTGCTGAACGACTAAGTCTTTCCCAAATCGCAGGACATCAGCGGCATCAAAAAGAGGTTCTTCTTCCGTTGTTACAAAAAACTTTTCAGCTGTCCATTTTAGTCGCTTTTCAATTCCAATCTTTTCAGACAAGTAATCAGGACGATAATCTCTGTCTGTCAATCTTGGTTTGGGAGCGGCTTCATGGCGAAAGTTAGGGTCTTCTTCCCAATATTTTTCCATTAAAGGTCGGTAGCAAAGATACTCAAACCAACGGCAACGATACGACATTGTTGCTTCAAGTATTTCTGAACCAACGGTTAGAAGGACATCGCGAGGAGGCATGCAGCCAAATTGGCTGTCTGTATGAAAATCGGGAGTTGTCGCAGGTTTGGAAAAATCTATCGGAGTTGGCCTGTCAACTCTAATTCCCCGGTTTTCAAGTAACGAGGCAAAGTTATCTAGTAACTCGTTTGCTCTGTCTATTGTTTCTTGAGGCCTCCTCCCCCACTGCCCGCGCATATCACTATCCTCTGGAACTTTCGCATCCAACGCAGGCTCTTCCGGAGGGATATGGCACTCGTCTGCACGCCCTACTATCACATGTTTTAAAGGATCCCATTCATTCCAGCTGTTGACTACTGTTTTCATTTTGGACTCCCTTAAAAACTAAAAATTTCAAGAAACCGAAGTTTAAAAACAACGAACTCCGTCGAATTCACTACTCTATATTTTTAGTTTTTAAAATATATAATATTTTTAAAGTTTCATCTCTACGAAAACTATACAGATAAATAAATTTCGATTAGTTTATCATTGCTAGGAGAAACTAATATGACTACAACTTTATTTGTACAAATACGCTGCAGGCCGGGAACGGCATATAATGTTGCAGATGAAATCGGTCTTCGTGAAATTCATTCTGAGCTATATTCTATTAGCGGTGATTTCGATTTGTTACTCAAACTTCGCGTGCCTAGTGGAGAAGATATCGGCCGTTATATAAATGATAATTTATTAAATATCGACGGAATAGAACGAACTAATACAATACAAACTTATAAGGTATTCACTCGCTGAACTCTTCTTATATTTTTAATACTGCCTTTAAGTCTTCTAAAACTCAAAAGGATTTTCGCAATGTCAAGTTTTAGTTCGACAGAGCCCCGACAGGTGGGAATCCATGAAAAATTACTCTCCAAAGCTATAAAATTTGCAATTGAAAACGAGTCCCAAATGGACCGTGATATAGGAGCTGCATTAGAACAAGGTCACTTCGAAGAACCTTGGCCCATTGGTAAAACTATAGGACCTGTAAAGCACAGAAAGGCTGGTTCTGGGGTCATACTTCGAAAAGGCCAACTTATAAAAACTTGGGGTGATGTTGAATATGTCGATATGACTTTCAGTATCAGCAAAAGCTATTTATCTTTATGTATGGGAGTTGCGGTAAAAGATGGTATAATTCCCGATGTTCATGCCCCTGTAAGAACTATTGTCAAAGATAGCGGATTTGAGTCTGAGCAGAACAAGAATATTACCTGGGCACAAATGTTACAGCTCACAAGTGAATGGCAGGGAATACTGTGGGATAAACCAGATTGGATTGATCACTATCGGGACGTTATTGGAGACTCTCAAAACTCAGACAAGCGAGGGAGTAAGCGATGTTTACAACCACCTGGGACTTATTGGGAGTATAACGATGTTCGTGTAAATCAATTATCTTTAGCCCTTATGCATGCCTTTGGCCGTCCAATTCCTGAAGTGCTCAAAGAAAGAATTATGGATCCAATTGGAGCATCAGAAACATGGGAGTGGCATGGTTACGATAATTCTTGGGTGAATATAGATGGAAAGAGACTGCAATCAGTATCCGGTGGAGCGCATTGGGGAGGTGGTCTGTGGATAAATAGCATGGATCACGCTCGAGTTGGTCAACTGATGCTAAATAAAGGTCAGTGGAATGGTCGGGAAATAATTTCTGAAAAATGGATTAACGAGTGTCTCACTCCTTGTCCGAAAGCACCTTTTTATGGATACCTCTGGTGGTTAAATGACCCCAAGAAAGGTATGTTTCCCGGCGCACCCCATTCAGCATTTTGCGCGATGGGTGTTGGCACTCAAATCATTTACGTTGATCCAGAGAATGAATTGGTGATAGTTGCCAGATGGATTGAAAAAGAGAAAGCACCTCAATTTGTAACAATGGTCTTGGCTAGTATATTTAAGTAACTAAATCGAAGCGATAAAATTTTTAAGAATATATTAAGAAGATATATTGTAATGTTGATATAATAGTATTTATAGTACCATTTAAACTTACGTTTTAAAAGTTTTATAAACTAAAATTTTAAATAACTTTTTGTAAAACAAGTATCATTTTAAGTCTTCCAAAACTTTGAAAATTATTTTCATTTTAGGTTAATAGTTTTATCAGTTCTTTAAGATTATTCACCTGTTTTCTTAACTCTCTTAATTCCACTTTTTACAAGATCAATTCGGTTATTTTGGAATAAACCCAACTCAAGTTTTCCTTCGAGTAATGGATGCCCACCACTTTTCATCATCGTTTTAAATTAACCTCCCTAATAGAATGTATCTATGTACTTCCCATTCCTTTCATCAAAACACTCTGTCGAGTTTTTAAATTGGGGTCCGAAGATGTTTGATCTTCGGATCTTTAGATAAACAACAATGATTTAAGACTTTAAGAAGGCCAAATTTAGAAACTCTTTGCTCTATGTGAAATTACACGGAGCTGAAGCTGATAAAAGTTTTGCAAATTAATTTTTCCGGCATGAAAATTGCAACTTTTTCATACTATGTATTTTAAACCTTCATATCTACCGCACAATGGAGCGGCTAACATTTTAGTGAAATCTCTTTCTGAAGAACTTGGTCTATCACTGAGTAAAAAATATGAGATCGTGCTAGCTTCGTTTCTTGCCGTTGCCAAAAAAGTAAATGGCCAGACTTTTGATTGGTGGACGGGTAAAAATGAAAAAACTCAAAAGAATTGGAGTTTATTCCCTCACGTTTGCAACGGGTCGATAACAAAAACCTATAAACTTTTAATGGAACATGGCTATATTGAACCCAGCAAAAGTTTTCCAAACCATGTAGTCGATCGTTTAGGTTTTGAGAAACCTAATTGGATTAAAGCTAAAGGCTTACCAAAACATTTTTTAGAGCAAGCCACTTTTATCGAAGCAAATCTTCCTTTAATTCTTATAAATCAACCCAATACTCCTGTCTGTAAAATAGCAGAGCCAAATCACATACTTGCTGCGCAGAAACTCGGTATTGATGAGGCAAATCTAAGGTTCGGCACGGACTATCAATTAGCATATAGGCAAGTTAAGGAAATGAACGATTTCTGGTTGGAACATCCTTTATATAATCCCATAGAGAACGAGTTTTATTCCTCAGTTAGACGGATATTTCATAACGGTTCTTTAAAAGCTGGTGGTCGATTTTATGGAGGCTGGACAGATATCAAACAAGAAAAAATGTTCAATTTTACGATAGATGATCGCCCTGTAGTGCAAGTAAAAGTCAATGCTATTTTGTTATCTCTACTCTCATCTTTAACGGGCAAGCCAATGAATATGATAGGCACCTTTGAAGATGTTTATCATGCCGCAGTATTCCAAATATCTTCTATCAAAAACGCACGAAATAAAGTAAAAGCAGTCATTATGGACATGATGGTTTCTGGAAATCCATTTAAAGAAAAACCATTGCCAAAAAACAAAGATCTTTATGATAATATTGAGGAATTTTTGCACATTCGCGATTTGTGCCTTAAAGCTTACCCAGCATTAAAATCGCTGGATAATGATTGTTTCAATTTTTTCAATGACCTTTCCTACCATGAATCTGAAATACTTTCTAAAACTCTCCTAAGTTTGAAAAGTATGGGAATCGTTGCTTATCCTATGCATGACAGTTTACTCGTCAAAATTGGTAATGAGTTTGATGCCGTTGAAGTTTGTAAGAATGAGTTTAAAAATTATGTTTCTTCTTTCCAAAAAGAAAACAAATTACCTGAATTAGGCTTCGATATTGCTTTTAAAGTAAAGTTTGATGCTTTAAATAACATAAAAATTCCAGGTAGCTCTTGTTAAAAATTATGAAACAAAAGCCTTAACAAATATTTATATTTCACCTGTCAACATTAGATTAAGTAATAACTTTGATATCAACACTTTAGATAAGGATAAAAATGGTTAATTATGGCATATTTTTTGCGTGATTTGAGAAAAACTTAGAGTGTAAGATGGCTACTCCTCAAGAAACTAGGGATAGAATTAACGAAATGCGAGCTCGCATTTTTAACGAAGCTAGTCCAGATCCCGTTCCAAACAATGCTGCTGTCCCAAACAAAGATAAAGGAACTCTGCGAGATAACAATTCAGTCGAACATAATGCTAGACCTTCACAGAAAAACGGGGCTTCGTCTGTCACTGCACAAATAATAGACCTTCAAGCAGACACTTTTGTTGAAAAGTTAAAAGATTACGATAACAGAATATCATCATTATCTGAGGAAACAAAAAACAAACTCGCCGAGTTAAACCTTCTTTACGATAGTAAGATCAATGACTTAGAGGAAAGTCTCCTAAACAAACTTGAAACTGCCTTAGAACAAAACGGTAAAAAAATTGACCGCAAGATAGATGACGTAAATACGTCAATCCTAAATGAAGTTTCATCAATCAGGGCAAGTCATGGACAAAAGTTTGATGCCTTGGAACAAGAAGTCAATTTATTGGACGAAAAACTGCAAACTGATAATGATGAAGTAAAAGCTTTAGTTCTAGACCAAAAAGCGCTTCTTGAAAAAACTATTTCTGACAATATTGCTGCGTCGAATAAACAGATGGATGCACAATTTCAACAAATTGAAGATCGTGTAAAATCATTTGAAAAAGATCATGATGCTACGACTGTTCGGCTATCTGAAGAGATAAAATCGCTATCTGGTGAACTAACTATTTTGAATAATTTGGTAAAAGAGAAACATTTCGAAATAGCATCGCATGTTGATATTAATATGTCTACGATTACGAAAGCTATTGAAAATGATCGTGAATATTTTAATCATAAACTCCAAACAGCTTCTGATAATATTCAAGCGGTGGAGGCCATGATAGTCAAGGAAGATGACTTAACTAAGTTGTTTGAAAATTATACCTTAAATGTTAATATTCGTAATGACGTTAAGCCATCAAAATTTATTCTATTTTTTAAAAAATTTCCCTTATTATCGACCTTAAAAAAGTTACTACCTGCAAAAACCACTTGAATTTTGCTTTGTATGTTAACAAAGCCGCTAGTAGCGTTCTCACAGCCGTTAGTTAAAGTAAACTTACTCCTCATTGAAGGCAAACACGTGTCAAGGGGCTTATCGATAGCTACAGGCGCACTCTGAAGCTGCCTGAGATAGACGAAAGACTTCAGGCATTGGAGAGTGCATAAGCAAGTCCATGCTTTCATTGTTAAGTACTATTTATCATTTAATTCTATTGAACCAACTAAAAATATCTTTTGTTTTTTTATGTTCTTTATAGGGAGAGTGGGCAAAACGACGTTTTATCCCATCCGCTGATAATAAAAGTGTTTCACCAGTTTTCTCTGATTTTATCGAATAATGAGTTATTCGACAGAACTCTACGGTAGACTGTTTGAAAAACTTCTCACCAGTCTTTTTATCAAAAATATAAAATAAATCATCATTTAGTATATTTGTTTTTGCGGCCATTCAGTTACCCAATCTTATTTCGATTAGGCCTTTTTTTAATGTGGGCTAGTGGCCGACCACACTCGTTTGTTAACTAACATTCTGCAAATCTTCAAGTTATTAGTATTAAATACCTTCTTATAAAGTTCAAACCGTTAAGAAGTTAGATTATTCTGGGTCACAATTATTATGGGTGCAACCATTCAAAAAGAAAGCCTCTGTCTGAAAGCATAACTTCAAAGCAAGAATAAGTAAGTTAGAGAAGAACATTAAGCCCAGAAAGAAGCTGTATAAGATTTACTGGGCTGATGGTACATTTGTAGGAGAATATTGGGTTTAAACCCTAAAATTGTGGGGGCTAATATTTATAAATACCCATTACATATTGTTTTTTAACAGTTAATTAAAAGAAGGTGGCGGAAACGAAGGCGCTAGAAACAAAAAGACACTTGCCATTGAGAGTTTACT